>JBOHWI010000400.1:0-2280 GCA_050736675.1 Binatus sp. (SeqCode) | reverse complement strand
ACTTCTTCTGGTCTTCCTCGGCGCCATTTTTCTCTGGCGTGTAGGCGCAGAAGACCAGCTGATGGCGCGCCAATTTTCCAACCAATACCCCGACTACCGGAGGCGGACCTACGCATTGATTCCGTTCGTGTGGTAGCCGCCGCCGGCGAAAACAGCCGATCAGAAAACTTGGGCCGCTTTCGATTTTCCGACGCAACAAGTTCTAACAGGGACGAAGTCCCGCATCTTTTCCTTACCATCGGGTGCAGGGGTCACCCATGCCCAAGGAAGCGTGAAACCCACGGCGGGTTTCACATTCAATGAAGTGATTTACCTTTTCCCTACTTGTGCTGCCACTTGGGCGGGCGCTTCTCGACGAAGGCGCTGGTCCCCTCGACGCGATCGGCGCTGCCGAACACGACGCCGAAGGCCTCCTGCTCGAAGCGGAGGCCCGCGTCCTCTTCCATCGTGAATGCGGCCCGCAAGGCGGCCTTCGCCTGGCGGAGCGCGACGGCGGATTTGCCCGCGAGTTTCTCCGCCAGCTTGCGCGCGGTCTCGATAAGCTCGCCCGGCGCCACGACCTGATTGACCAGGCCCAACTCGAGCGCCGTCTTCGCGTCGAACATCTCGCCCGTCATGATCAGCTCGCGCGCCTTGTTGTGGCCGATTCGATGCGGCAAACGCTGCGTCCCGCCAAATCCCGGAATAAGTCCGAGATTGATCTCGGGCTGCCCGAAGCGCGCCTTGTCGCTGGCGACGATCAGATCGCACGCGAGCGCCAGCTCCAGGCCGCCGCCCAGCGCAAAACCGTTGACCGCCGCGATGACGGGAATCGGCAGATCCTCGAAACTTTCCATCACGCGATGGCCCAGGCGCGAGAAATCGAGGCCGTCAACCGCCGACATTTTCGCCATCGCCGCGATATCCGCGCCCGCAACGAACGCCTTGTCGCCCGCGCCGGTGACGATCAGCACGCGCACCGAGGGGTCATGGCGCACCTCGCGGATCACGCGCGCCATTTCCTCGAGCACATCCCGGTTCAAGGCGTTGAGCGCAGCCGGCCGGTTCACCGTGAGCGTCGCAATCGGCGCTTGTTCGAAAATAATATTTTTCAGTTCCACACTTCTAATTCCGCCCCGCGCGCTTTCACTGTCAACCCCCGCATCACGGGCAGGCGCTTGCGTACCACTCGTCGCGCGCGAAACAATGCGCAGGTGCCAGTCGGATGCCGGCCATATATCGCCGCGAGTCTGCTCGCGGTCGTGCTCGTCGCCGCTTCAGGATGCACCGCGCCGGCGACGGAATTCGTCGACAAGATTCGCGCTGAATCAACCGATCAATGCAACAAAGGCAACCAGGCCGCGTGTCACACAATCGTGCAGCAGGTGAGCGATACCAAGGTCCTGATCGAATCCACCGCGCCGATCCAGGTGCAAACCCCAGCCTGCAACGCCGGCAAACCGGACGCATGCCAGCAGATGGCGGTGCTGCACGGTGAGTTGAGCACCTGGTGCTCGATGGGTAACGGGCAGGCGTGCGCCGCCGTCAACACCGGGCCGTGGCCGACGAAATGGGACGAGCCCGCGCTGATCGACGCAGCCAAGCTTTCGTGTCTCAGCGGCCAGTTCAAGGCCGACTCGACCACCTGCCAGGCTCTGCAGATGATGTGAGCTATTACTTAACCCCCTTCGTCAGCTCGTGATTGAGAAGCGGGACGGCCTTGTTCCCCGCGATTCAGGTGTCAGTCCAGCGCGGCAAGTGCGCCGAGAAAGGTGCGCCCGACAATGCTCCCCGCAGCGCGCTGAGGAATTCTCGCGCTGCTTGTCGCCCGTTGGGGAATTGATCGTTTCGATCCCAGCGCCACGCTGCGACCATCGCAAGCATCAGGATCCGGCATTCGCGGAGCAGTTGTTGGTCAACGCTCCGGTAGTGCACGCTCACCTCTTCGGGCACGTAGGCGAGGTCGAACTCGAGGGGACCTCGGCAACAGGTTTCGAGGTCTATGAACACCAGGCCCTGCTTCGTCCTGAGCACGTTGGCCGGGTGTGGCTCGCCGTGTAGGAGTTGCTCGGGACCGCCGCGGGCGCTGATCGCCTGCCGCAAACTTTGTAACGTGTTGCTGAGAAGCTCACGGTCCTCGTGAGCGAGCTCCGGAGTTTCGTCGCGGTTTGCGATAAGCCGCTGGGCGTCGGCGATTCGATCCGTGAAGTGCGGCGTAGGTAAGTCGATGTGCCGCATACAGTCATGCAGCCGTTCGAGCGCACGCGCGTAGTCGGCTGCCGCGAACTCTCGGGACCGCAC
>JBOHWI010000399.1:0-2759 GCA_050736675.1 Binatus sp. (SeqCode) | reverse complement strand
GGCTTGCTCGTTCCGGTAATCAAGGCGGCGGAAGGCATGTCGGTGGTCGGGATTGCGCGCGCAATCGAAACTCTGCGGCGCAAAGTCGCCGAAAAGAAAATCACCCCTGACGATCTGGCGGGCGGCAGCTTCACGCTCTCGAATCCCGGGCGCGAGGGCAATCTCTACGGCTTCGCGATCATAAATCAGCCGCAGGTCGGCATCTTGCGGATGGGCGAAGTCAAGAAGCGGCCGGTGGTCGTCGAGGTTGACGGCGCCGACGCGATCGCGATTCGCACCATGATGTATCTCGCGCTGTCGTACGACCATCGCGTCGTCGACGGCGTGCTGGGCAACAGTTTTCTGTACCGCGCCGCCCGCATCCTCGAGGAAGCCGACTTCGAGCTGTAACTTCAGGCCGGATGCGCACCTTGTTGCGAGCGCAGTTGGTGGATCGTGTTCGCGATCTGCGCGCTAAGATCGCCGATTGTGCGGCTGAGTGCCGCCGTCGCATCCGTCATGTCGCCGGGCTTCGACGGCTGCGTTAGGTTGGACTCGACCGCGTACAAAATGTTCTTGCCGCTTGAATCGAGAATTGTCCATTTCGCCGACAGTTGCGCGTTGCCCTGAGCGTCGGTCTCGAAGCGATAGACCTCGACCTTCACCTGCAAATCGACGTGCACGGTGTTGTACCATGGGAAGAGGATCACGCGGCCGGTTCCAGTCTGCGCGGCGAGGTCGCGTTCCATCACGCTGGTGAAACCGTCCTGCAGTGGTTCGCCCCATCGATCTTCCTTCGACAGTTCGAGGCGATTGTTCGCGGCCCGTGTCACTATCTCTGGGCGATCGAGATACGGCGGCAGCTTGATCGGCCCGAGTCCGATCGTGAAATCGCCGCCGGTGCTCGGCGCGGATGCGGGCGCTGCTGCCGCGGCATCAGCCGTGGGAGTGAGAACGTAAAATTTCGAGATGTCTTTCTGCGGAGCGAGAATCGCTTTGGCAATGTAGGAGCATCCCGCGAGGGACATCGCGATCGCACTTGCAGCGAAGGCTTTCGGAAGCAGTCGGGTCAGAGTCATCGTCAATCCTGGCTGAAGTCGCGTCCGCGAACGATCGCGCTCGGGTTGCGTTGCAGGTAATCCGCCAGCTCCTTGACCGAATGCGCTGCGGCGGAAACGTCCTGCAGCGTCTGGATCGCCTGGTAGTTGACCGGAGAGTTCGGTTCGATTGTCGTCTGCACCGTGCCGAGTGTTGCCTTGGCCTGTTTAGCCGCGGCGTCCGCCGAGGCTGAGGTCTTCTGCAAAGAGTCCGACAGCGGAACCACCTGGCCGTTCACCGTGTGCAACGTCTGTTGCGCGCCGGCCAGCGTGTGATCCAGTTGCTCGCGCGTTTGTTCTGAATGGGCGACCACCTCTTTCAGGGCGGGCGAGCTGGTTATTTGCCTGATCGATTCCAGCATCCCGGTCATTTGGGTGAACACAGCGTTGAAGTCGACCTTGTCCAGCCTTTCGAAAATTCGCACCGCCACCGCCTGGGCCTGTTCGAGAGTGTTGGGAACCGCAGGAATTTCCTGCAGCGGAGAACCGGGCGGCGCAACCATCTGAATCGGCGTGTTCGGCTGGATATCCAGCGCCACGTACATCAGGCCGGTGACGAAGCTGTCCGAGCCCAACTGCGCGCGCATTCCTTCACGGATCAGGTTGGGAATCGTGTGCGGATCGCTCAAGTCGATGGCGCTGCCGTGGGAGACGATCTTCTCCTCGTCGAGCTCAATGATCACCGGAATCCGCACGTCGGCGGTCAGCTTGCCGTTGTTGTGGTTAACCTCCTGCTCGAGGCGCAATCGGATCCTGCTGACCTGGCCTATCTCGACGCCCTTGAACTTGACCGGTGCGCCGACCCTGAGGCCGTTGACGTCGCCGCCGAAGTAGATGACAAATTCGTGCGTCTTGCGGAACAGGTTCCCTGATCCGAAGACCACTACCGCCACCAGGATCAGGCCGATCGCGCCAAGCACGAACGCACCCACCGTTGCCGCGTTGACTCGCTTACCCATGATCCCTCGCTGATTTTTCCGCTTCTTCCCCGCCGCGGGTGAGGAACGTCTGCACGCGTTGATCCGTGCAATGCGCGAGCAGCTCCTTGGGATCGCCGTGCGCGATCATCGTCCTGCTCTCCGCGTCGAGAAAGACGCTGTTGTTGCCGATTGCAAAAATGCTCGCGAGCTCGTGAGTCACGACGACGACCGTCGCACCCAGATTGTCGCGCAGTTCCAGTATCAGGTCATCGAGCAGCCGCGAACTTATCGGATCGAGGCCGGCCGACGGCTCGTCGAAGAAAAGCACTTCCGGGTCGAGCGCGATCGCGCGCGCAAGTCCCGCGCGCTTCTGCATGCCGCCGCTGATCTGGCTCGGGTAGTAGCCTTCGAAGCCCTTGAGCCCAACCAGCGCCAACTTCAGCGCCGCCACCTCCCGGATTTCCGCGTCCGACAGGTCGGTGAATTCGCCGAGCGGCAGCCCCACGTTCTCAGCCAGCGTCATCGAGCTCCACAGTGCGCCGCTCTGGTACAGCACGCCGAAGTGCCGCAGCATCTGCTCCCGCTCGAGCAGGTCGGCCGCGGTGAAATTGAAATCGCCGTACCAAATCTCGCCCTTGGCGGGCTCGTTCAGTCCGAGCATGTGCCGCAGCAAGGTGCTTTTCCCGCTGCCGCTGCCGCCCATGATTATGAAGATGTCGCCGTGGTTCACGGTGAAGTTTATGTCTTTCATCAGCACGAAGGT
>JBOHWI010000398.1:0-14793 GCA_050736675.1 Binatus sp. (SeqCode) | reverse complement strand
CGTCTGCGCATTCACTCCGTCGGATGCGACGATCCAACGGTTACTCACCAATTGATCGCGCATCCATTTTGCCCGTGATTTTCTAAGAAAGATAACTTTGACGACAGCGAAAGCGAGTCTCTTTACGCGACCCGTGTTCGACCCTCCCGACTGCGATGGCAAGAAGCTTACCGCCCAAATCGCTTCGATTTGGGTAGTATCCAGTTACCAAGTCTGTATCGAATCAGGAAAGTAGCAGTCCGGTGACGCTAAAGCAAGTGAAGAGCACCTACGTAAAGGCGGAATATCGTACGACGCGTGAACGCTCCGCGCCAGATCAAACCGCGAAAAGCCCTTGATTCAGAGATCCCTTCCGGCTCCTCACCGGTTACTTCAGGAGACCGGTGAAGGTTCTGCGATTAGAGATCAATTGCAACTGAGCACGACAGAATCCGTTCCGGTGCCGCTCACCGCGACGCTTCGGTTGGCCGGTACGCCCAAAGTAACCGCGTTGGCCGGGGTGGTCGTATCTCGCGCGGCGCACAGACTCGTGGTCGTTATGCAGGTGTTGGTGAAAGCCCCAGCTCCGGCGGCCAGGGTCACAGCACCCTTGCACGGCGTCATAGTCACGACTCCCGCGGTCGTCGAAAGAGGAGCAGTACCCCATCCATTCATGAAGGGATTGAGAAGCATCACGGACTGGCTGCCGCCACCCGTCAGTTTCACGATCTGGGACGGCGATCCTTCGATCGATCCAAGCTCAGTCCCCACCACGGTGGCGTCGCCGCCATTGTCCAGCCATATCGCGGGCGCCGCGGTCGCCGTGCTGATTTGCCCGCCGAAGACATCGACGTTGCTGAGCGCCGAACCGTAGATCCCCGCTTTGAAAGATCCGGTGCCGCTGTTTTCCACATCCCACCACGGGGAATGGATCTCCATGCTCACCTGACCGCCGGGCGGGATGACCAAACCGTAGGCGCTGCCGGTACCGGCTCCGCCGTTCTGCACAAAGATCGGGTTCGTAAGAGTTCCACTGCCGCCAAAGTTATATCCTGCCCATCCGCCGCTGACCTTGGTGTAGGTGTAGTTGTTGTCATTGCTATTGTTCACGATCCCATAACGGCCCGGCTTCGAGGAGATGGTCAAGTCGTGAAAGTTATTCTCGTAGGCTATGTTCCAGACTTCCAGACCCAGTTCCATCGCCGACATCTGGATCGGCCCTATGTCGTCATCGTGCGCGGCGTCTATAACTATACCGGAATTGTCCAACCCGACCGGACTTATCGATATGTCGCGAATGCTATTACGATTAAGGGCGGTTATTCCGGCGCGATTGGCGTTGTACTCGAACAGCCAGCCGCCTCCTACAAAGTCGTAAGCCCGAATGAAGGGTGAACCGTTGGCGTTTTTCTCGAAGTTTGTCACGATCAGGGTGTTAGAGTCGGCGCTGAACTTGGCGTTCGGCACGGTAGCTACAGTGCCGGTCCATCGCGCGGTCTTGGAAATACGCACGGAATCGATATAGCCCTTGATCGCTCCCTCCAAAGCGGAACCGTTCGGCCAGCTTTGACCCGACCAACGTCCTACATCGACGTCTTCGGTCGGGTCTTGAACGATTGTACCGCTGGCCGCGACTGAAGCATCCACCGCGCAGCTAGTCGCCCCCGGCGTGCAGTCATACAGGCGAAGAGTCGTACCGTCATAGGTCAGAGCGACGTATCTGATCGTGTTGATTGGAAGGGCCGCGCCGGTTGCGTCATGTGCTCCGGTAGTCGTAGTGAGATAGGCGTCCAGATTTCCGCCGTTGATTCTTAGCAGCGAGGCCGCGGCAAATCCCGCGCTGCTCGGCATCGACCCGCTGCCTACTATGATACCGTCGCCGTTAGTCACATCCTTTACAAAAGCCTCGATCGTAAACGCTGAGAGCCCGTTAAGGTTGAGACCGTCGGGTGCTCCCAGCGGACCGAAGCGCCCGCCCCATTCGCGAAGATTCAAGTAGTAGTTACTCTGGCTGATCGTAAAATCCGCGGCGTTACCGGGCCCCGTTACCAGAGAGGCTACCGTGGGCAGCCCCTGGTATCCCGTACCTACCAGCGCGATGGCCTTGCCGAAATCGTAAGCCGGCTCCAACACCGATGAATAGCGCCCGGTCCCAACCAGTTGCAGCCCGGAACAATTAATCCATAGCGGATTCAGCAAGTAATATGGCGCCGACGGCAATAGCACCTGGCCGGCGACGTTGGTAAAGTTGCCGGCGCCGTCGCCGCCCGTATTGACCGCGCAGGCCGCATTGATCGCCGCCTGTATCGCACCAGAATCGTCGGTACTTCCGTCGCCCTTGGCGCCGTACGCCTTGACGTTAAAGGTACCGTTGACGTTGAAGCCGGTGAGCGCATTTGATCCGTCGCTCCTGGAACCTGCCATCGTGTTGATAAGCGCGCCCGTTTGCCCCGAATAAATCGGCGCCTTGCCGCCCAGCACCGTCTGAACTGTAGGCGCCGGAAGTGTTCCGCTGAGATCCCCGGTCATCGCTGTGGAACTAGTGACGGGCGTCTGGCCTCCCAGCACTGTGGCTACCGTCGGATTCGGCAACGATCCTCCCAGGTCGCCCCCAGACGCCTGTCCGAATGCGAGCGCATCTCCAGTGGCCGTTCCATTCGCCAACGAAGTTAGCTTGTTGCCGCCGGCGTTGAGGTTCGCTTCGAGCGCGCCGCTCGAGCACGACCATTGCCCGCGCGTTCCCAGCGCCCATGCGCCGCTGCCGCCGCTGACGCACGGCGTCGCCCGCTTACAGTCCTTGCAGTAGAGCAGCACGCCGTCCTGCTCCGCCGGCATATTGGCGAAGCTTGGACCGACGACCATCGGCAGAATCGGCTGCGCCGCAGACAAGCGATCGTTGATCGCCTGGCGGAACTGAAGTCCCGCGCCAATCCCGACGAAATTTGGAATCGGTTGATACGCTCCGGGAGGCGGCAGGTTCTGGGCGCGGACGTTCGCGCTTGAGAGGGCGATCAGCGCAAAAAGAGACAGTGAAAAAACCGGGCCACGAGTCCGTTTCGAATACATTCCTGACACCTTCCAGCGGACTGTCGGTCGGCGATTGCGCGAGTTCAAGCGGTGATCGCGGATGACGCGGGCGGTGATCGAGAAAAGTCGAGCATCATCAAGAGTCTGCCACCGTCTGTTGAAGAGCGTAAGGCTGAAAAGTTCAGGGTACGAAACGGCGAGAAAACGAGAGTGCGCGGAATTTCGGGTATGCCGGAATCAGGCTGTTTTCAGTTGCGGGTCTGCAATCTTGGGCGCGCTCATGTCGGTAACGCCGAGCCAGAAGCGTCGCAGTGTTATGCGATGACTCTCGGCGAACCTTTCGAGCGCTCCCAGTTGCGCGTCAGACAGAGTCTCCTGCGCAATTACGATTTCGTCGAACGGCGTTCGCGCCACTATCCCGTCCAGATCGTCGATCGACCCCAGCACCGGATAACCGTGAAACAGCTTGCCGTGCTTGAAAGTGTCGTCGTCCAGCAGACCCAGCAGTTCCGCGCTCGCTCCGATCGTCGAATGCAGATGTTCGACCGCCGCCGCGCCGCGTGCGTCCACCCCGACGATCACCAGCCGCTTTGCCGAATGCGCCAGGAAACGGCCGATACGCTGGAAGACATGGAAGGACCAGCGGGTAGCGACCAGGAAATTGAACAGCAGCAGCACAAACATCACCGCTGTCGCGCGAGAGATGGTGATCGGCAGAAATGCCGACGCCAGCTTGACCGCCAGCCCCGCTATCAACGCCGCCAGCACAAAACGCACGCCTTCCGCCAGTCCGGTGTAGCGCCATATCCCGCGATAGACGCCTGACACCAAAAACGAGCTGACGCCAATCGCCACGATCCACGGCAGGCCCGCCAACATCTGATCCACCTGAGCAATGCTGAGGTTGAAATCGAATCGCAGCATCATCGCGCCGAAGTACGCCGCCGCCACCAGCGCAACATCCAGGATCAACTCGACGAATCGCCGCTTGTAGCCGAAGCTCAGGATGACGCGCGCAATCGCGGGCAGATGCTCGATTTGGCCGGGTGCCTCACCGTCGAAAGATCGATCCATCAGGAACAACGCCACCAGTGCGAAGAACAGCGCCATGTAGGGTATCAGCAGCACGGCGTCGTAGCCCGGAACCAAGCTGAGCGCGATCGCGCAACCGCCCGCAATCGCCTGCAGGCCGATCAGCGTCGCCGCCGCTCTCGAATTCGACATCCCCAGCCGCGTCAGACGATGATGCGAATGGTCCAGGCCGCGCTTCGAGATCGGATTTCCGGTCGCCAGCCGTGTCACCGTCACCGTCACCGTGTCGAGCAGCGGCACCATCAGCGTCAGCAACGGCATCGCCAGCCGCGCCGGCAGAGACCCTTCGCCAAACCGGCTGGCTTGAATCGACAGCACCCCCAGCACGAGTCCGACCGCGAGCGCGCCTTCGTCACCCATGAAAACGGACGCCGGCGGAAAATTGAAAATCATGAATCCGCCCAGAGCTCCGGCCATCGCGAGCGCCGCGACCATCGTTCCGTTGTGATGATGCAGCCCCGCGACAGTTGCGATACCCAACGCCACGACGATTCCGACGCCGCCCGCAAGGCCGTCGGTGCCATCGATCAGGTTAAACGCGTTAGTCGCGGTGATCAGCCAGAAAATCGTGATTGCGATGTTGACCGCGTGGTAGGGGAAAAAATCGAGCTGTGGCCCCCACCACACGAGAATGCAGATCGCGGCCAACTCCAGCATGAACTTGTGCCGCGGCCGCAGATCGACGATGTCGTCGAGCAATCCGATCAGGCACATCGCGAGGGCAAACCCCGCCAGCCACGGGATACTGTGGTAAGGCAATCCTGACAAGATTCCGACCAGCCCGATCGCCGCAACGAACCCTGCCATCACCGCCAGCCCTCCGAGCAAGGCGGTGGGCTTGGAATGCGGCCGTTCGCTCGAAGGCAAGGCAACGATCCCGAAGCGGACCGATGCGGCCTTTGCCACCGGAATCATCGCAACCGCCACCAAAAAGGCAGTCACAGACGTGAGCGCTATTTCAAAACCGCTGGTCACTGTTGCTCGTTGTTTGTTCTAGTCGCGATGCAGAGACTTCCGCTGCCCACTGTGTCACGGCATAAACCGGTTGAGGAGGCTAGCTCCATTCAAAGGTTAAGGCCAAACCGGCAATTTTTGGACGCAAATCGCTGACAACCATAGCGAGGCTGAGCAGTTCATTGCCTCGGTCAGGTCAACATGGCAGCGAAACGACGCTACGTCAAGGCGAGCTATGCCGATTTATGAGGTGTGTACGCAAGTCCGCAGCAGCCACAAGTTGGCGCGGACCATTAAATGTACTTTATGTATTGAAATACTACTACGAGCAAGCCGTCATTCTTCTTTCATCACCATCACGTTGCCGTCTTTATCCAGAGAGACGCAGTCGACCTGTTCTCCCGCGTAAAATGCCCCACAGATCGACTTATCCACACCCGGACATTTGTAAAGATTGGGCGCCGTCTGTTGGCATTGCGAGACGTCGAAATGCATCGCGGTCTGCGCCTTGTTCTCCTGCGCCTGCGACGGCGAAAAAATATAGCACCCTGATAGCATAAGCGTCGCCGCCGACACCAATATCGCCGCCACCCTTACCACGTTTCCGCCCATAACCTGCCCTCCGTTCGCCTTCATGGTGTGTACCCCCGTGGTGGAAGGATTTATAACGATTCGACACGCATCACAACCCACGAGCGGCGAATCGTGATTATCTTTGTTCTCCAGGAGTGGCGAAGATGCGTTCAGCGTTGAAGCTTGTGGCGGACGGCGCCGCGCTCACCAGCGGCCGTCCGCTTTCTCACGATTTGTCTGACGATCATTTGTTCGACGCCTATTCGCGCGCCGTAACCGGCGCTGCCGGGTCCGTCAGCCCGGCGGTAGTGAATATAGAGGTCGCGCATGGACCTGGCCTCAGGAATAATTCCCGCTATGCAGACGCGCCGGCGGGAAGCGGCTCCGGCTTTATCGTGGCGCCCGACGGCTACATCCTTACCAACAGCCACGTCGTTCACCGCGCGTCGCAAATTTCTGTCACCCTTTCCGACGGCCGCAAATCGGACGCGGAACTGATCGGCGACGATCCCGAAACCGACCTTGCTGTGATTCGAATCAGCGGCTCGAACCTGGCCGCCGTGTCGCTCGGAGACTCGCAGGCGATTCGCGTGGGTCAGCTCGCGATCGCGATTGGAAATCCCTACGGCTTCCAATGCACCGTTACCGCAGGCGTCGTCAGCGCGCTTGGACGATCGCTCCGCGCGGGATCGGGCCGCTTGATCGACAACGTCATCCAGACCGACGCCGCGCTCAATCCCGGCAACTCCGGCGGACCGCTGGTCAATTCGCGCGGCGAGGTTATCGGCGTCAACACGGCAATCATCCTGCCGGCGCAGGGAATCTGCTTCGCCATCGCGATCAATAGCGCCAAGCTGGTCGCGGGTCATCTCATCAAGGACGGCAAAATCAGCCGCG
Organism: Binatus sp. (SeqCode); assembly: GCA_050736675.1. Taxonomy (GTDB): domain Bacteria; phylum Desulfobacterota; class Binatia; order Binatales; family Binataceae; genus Binatus. The sequence goes on along the minus strand of JBOHWI010000398.1, from coordinate 8,271 downwards.
GTTACATCGGGATCGCCGGCCATAACGTCGAGATGCCGCGCCGCTTCGTGCGCTTCTATCGCCTGCCCGCGGAAACCGCCGTTCGAGTTGCATCGGTCGAGGCCAACAGTCCTGCCGCGCGCGGCGGTATCAAGCAAGGCGACTTGGTGATCCGTCTCGGCGACTCGCCTATCGCCGGCATCGACGACTTGCAGCGTCATCTCACGGGTAACCACGTCGGCGTTCGCACGCCGGTCGCGGTGATTCGCGGCACCGAACAACTGAAGCTCGAAGTCGTGCCGGCCGAGGCCGCCCACAGACCGCGCGACTGAGTGGCAGTAGCTTTTCGCGCGATGCCGGCCGCCTTACCCCATCGGGCCCTGATACACCTCGGCGAAGCGGAGGCCCAGTTCGCCCGGGATCGCGAGGTTCGCCTCGCGGTTGGTCTTCAGGCAAATGACCGCCGGCCCGTCCGCAGACTTCGCACCTTTGAGAGCGGCTTCGAGATCTTCCATCCGCTCGACGTAGAAGGATTTGCAGCCGAGGCCCTCGGCGACTTTGTCCCATCGTACGGTTCCCATCTCGGTGCCGAAAGTCTTGCCCCAGAGACGCTTCTCGTTCGGCTCTTCCATCGACCATGAGCCTTCGGCGAACACGATCACTCTGACCTTCAGGCCTTCGCGCGCAGCCGTTTGCATTTCCATGAAATTGAAACCCGCCGCACCGTCGCCGCTAACGCAGACAACCTCGCGTGCCGGGCTGCCGAGCTTCGCACCGATGGCGGACGGAATTCCCGTGCCGAGCATCCCCAGTTCGAGGATGTTCAGGTAAGAACGTGGCTTGGTCGAGGGCAGATACCAGAGCGACCACAGCGACGTATTGCCGCCGTCGGCGACGTAAATACTGTCCGCGCCGAAGACCTTGCCGATTGCTTCGATCGCGTGCGCCGGATGGATTCCCAGCCCCTTCCACGCCGCGACCGCCGCGAACCGTTTCTCGCGATATTCGCGCGCGGCCTTTCGATAGCGCTCCATATCTTCCCCGTTTTTCGCCTGGGCGCGCTCTGCCTTGAGCACACGCACCAATCCCTCCAGCGCGCTCTTCGCGTCGGCGACAATTCCGAGCGCAATCGGCCGCGTGACACCCATGTTGCGCTGATCGATATCCACCTGGATGAGCTTCTGACCCGCGGGATCGCCCCAGTACTTGTCGTACGGGATGTCGAGATTGCCCATGCGCGAGCCTGCGACGAGAATTACGTCGGCCTCGCGGCGCGCGAGGTCGGCGCCGGCGCCGTAGCCGTAAAGAAAGTTCGGATGGTCGAGCGGCACCGACGACCGGCCGGCGATCGTGCCGACGACCGGACAGTTGAGCAGTTCGACGACGGCTAAGAGGGCTTCATTCGCTCCGGCTCGATCGACTCCCGAGCCCGAGATTACAATCGGCCGTTTCGCAGCCGCAAGTATCGTCGCCGCGTCCTCGAGCTGTGCTTCCGACGCGCGTGGGCCGGCGGCGCGGTACTCTGCCGGCGGCAGCACGCGGACCTTGGCGTTTTCGTTGTCGCCGGTCGCGTACATGATGGGCGCGGGGATCTCGATATGAATCGGCCCCGGCCGCCCGGTCCACATCTCGCGAAACGCAATCCGCATCACTTCGGGAATTCGATCCCACGACAAAATCGGCCCGCTCCACTTCACCACCGGCTTGAAGATTTCGAGTTGATCCTGTCCCTGAAAGGTCGAGGGCGGCGACGGATAGACGATTCCGAGGCGATGCTGCGCGGTGATAACAACGACAGGCACGCCTTCGTGCCGCGCCGTGATCACGCCGGGAAGAAGATTCGCAGACCCGGGCCCGGGATTGCCGAGCACCGCAGCGATCTGCCCGGTCGTCTTGTACAAGCCTTCGGCCATGTGGACGGCGGCGGCCTCATGACGAACCGGCACGAATCGCACCTCATACTGCTCGAGCTTGGCGAGCAGCGGATCGACCTCCGGACACGGGAGTCCAAAAACGAACCGGACACCCTCGCCGACGAGACATCGCAGCAGCAGCTCAGCTCCGGTGATTTCGCTCATAAGAAAATCCTCTAAATGCCGACACTACGCTCGCGGTCAAACCGAGGGCAACCCGCGCAGCCTAGCGAGCATTTAAGAAAGGCGCGATGTGAGGATCCGATGCAAAGGTCTCGGCCGACAATTCACCCAGTTGCCTGTAACTCTCGAATTGAGCCTCGCCGAACCACTGGTCGGCAGTCGAAATCTGCGGATAGTCGGGGTTGGTAAGGCGGAATTGCCTGATATCGGCGGTGGCCAACGGGTTCCCCTTTGCCCCTCCGGCAGCCTCCACCTCGGTGAGCGAGGGTTTGATCAGCATCAGCGTTCCGGAACGATCCTGCCGTGAGCTCCCCAACGATCGGAGATGTTCCTCGGAATACTCGATCGTGCCGACCAGGCATCGCGTGACCGGCGAGCCGGGGGTGGCCAGGTTGGAGATGTTGATATCGATTTCGGTACCAAAGTCGATTCGGCAGCGGCGGATGAGATTGCCCAAATCTTGAAACGAAGGCCGCGGGTCAGCGCCGCAATCGACCATCACGATGTTCTTGCAAGCCCGCTGGATAAGCGAATAGACACCGGTGTTGTCGAAGTGTCCGCCGTCGGAGAGATTGCAATACTTTCCCTGATCGGTCGTTTGCGACATGAATTCTCGCAGCGTGTACCAGGGCCAATGCCGCGCCTGCGGCGATTGCCAATTCGCCTGGTTCGGTGTCGGCGCCCAGTAGCCCAGACGGATATTGAAAAACGTCATCAGCATCGCGACGGCGCTGCCGAAGGTCATCGATCCCATGTTAGGACTGACCGCAGCGCCCGATACCGCCACAGCGGTTCCCAGCGTTAGTCGATCGGCCATGTAACAGTTCGTCGGACGGTAACCGGCCACCGTCCCACAATAGAGCTTCGAGAGCAGGAACGGTGCCGCAAGCCGCTGCGCGGTGCCAAGATCGTGTCCGCCGACCAGGTTGAGGGTGGTGTTGATCAAGTGGTAGGGCCCGCCGTATTGGCAATTCTGCAGCGAAGAAAGCGCTACATCGTCGCCGCTGACGGCGTCCGTGATTTCGGAGGTCGCGATCCGCCGCGCAGGATTCGAAGCTCCAAGGTAGGCCCGCGTGAGGCGCGCTTTGTAAAAGTTGTGAAGCGACAGCGCGTTCGGATCTACGTACCAGCCGAGAGTGCCCACCCAACCGAGCATGACGGCCATTCCGACAAATACAAAGTGCTCTGTGGGCTGCTTCGCAGGTTCCGTCGTGAAACCGTTCCACCACGCATAACCCAGGCCGATGAGAAGCACGACGTACCCAAATCCGAGAATCCAATGCAAAAGATCCTGCATCTTGGGATGACGCCACGTTTCGAGAAAGGAGCAGCACAGGCTGAGCGAAACAAACACCACAGCGCTCCAGAAGAGTGCCGGCAACTCTATCGATGCTTGATTGGAAACCAGGTACTCGAACGAGCGATCGACGGCCTCCGCGGCCAGCACGCCGATAATGACGAGCGCCGCCGGCGGCGCGACTGCGAACGCGATCCGCATCCCCAGCCCACCTTTCCCATCTGCATGCAGGTCTCCTCCGCCTATGGGCGACGCCTTCCACAGGGCAAACGCAATACTCGCCAGTGAGCCCAGAACTGCGAGCCATCCTCCGGACTTGGCCACGTAGCCGTGTCCTTCGCTCGCGACACAGGCCCAGAACTCCTGCACGAATCCGAAAAAGCCCAGTACCGCGCCCAAGGTCACAAGCACGACCAGAATTGCCTGGGTGGTTTGAGTCAGGTGCGTGCTCAGTTCGTCCGGAGTGAGCATCCGGAATTTTCTGGGAAAATAGCACCAGATCAGAATCGTTATCGCAGCGACTAGCCACTCTAACACCGGCCACGCGCCAAGCTGCGAAGTGAATGGGTTATTCAGACCCTGCTTCCACATCGCGCTCAGATCGGCGTCGAGCGCCTCATAAGCGATCGCACCCGCGAAGAGCGCGCCCGCAACAAAGCCGAACACCACGGAGATCAAACGGACGTACCAAGTGCCTTTCGACCCGTTGTCCCAGGTATTGACGATCCAGGCAAAGGAGGTCATCACGAATAACCCGCCCAGGAAGACCAGCGGCGCCAACAGCAAATGAAGTCTTCCCAGATACTCGGAACCATCGACCGTGTGGAAAAAGCCCCGCTGGAAATGGACGAAGTAGAGCTGGGCCAGAATAATCACGGCCACCATCACGGGCAGAAGAATCAACCAGGTAAGGAGGAGGTTCCGGAAACCAACAGTTATCGCGCGCCAGGTATCAAGGCTGAGCGCGCCCTTCCTCGGTGTCAGATAGTTCGAGAACAGCCGCAGGTGATGGATCGGATCGACACCGGCGGATATTGAGCTATCCGTATATTGGGCAGCGGATTTTTCCCTAATGTATGGCTCTCGGTCCGGCTCGATTTGTTCAGGCGCGGGAAAGATCTCTGTCCTTGCGCTTCGCGAAAGCCACGCACTCCACCATCCGCCAATGAATCCGCCGCCGGAGACCGTCGACAGATAGTCGAATTTGCCAAGAACGCCGCGCCGCCACAGCCCCTGCAACACGCCCAAGCAAAAGGTAGCGCTGCGAATTCCGCCGCCTCAAAGAGCGAGCCCGGTCAACTGGTCGGCCAGGTCGTCGGGGTCCGTCTGCTTTAGCGCCCGTCTCCGACGGCCAATCTCAGACAATTCCTCTTTGAACACCTGAAGGAAGACGGCCGGATCCTTCGGGGAGTCTGGAAGGCCCGGCTTCGGTCGCAGGAGTTGATTTGCTGCCGCCATTTCTCCCCCAGATTCGCCGCATACGAACACCTTATGCAGCGCGGCTTAAACTGTCGGCTTATGTCTCGAAGAAACGCAATGGCGAAAGCTAGGAAATTGGCTCGCGTAAGTCCACTAGCCATGAAGCAGGGCTGGCCCACGGCAGTCCGCGCGGATACGATCTCCTCGTGCAAGCCCTCGACGTAATCCTGGCGCCGGCGCTGCCTCTGGACGACCTCCTTGGCCTCGAGCTTTACTTTCTCGACGCGATCGCCGTACGCCAAACGGCGCCGGTCCTGCTCGTCTACGCTTCGCCGGGCCGCGCGATCTCGATCGGTCGCTATCATCTGTACTGCGGACCACCCGAGCGCGACGGCATCAACGTGATACGGCGCCTGACTGGCGGGCGCGTTGTTGGCGCGGGCCAGGGATGGCTCGGCCTGGCGCTCATTCTCCCAACGCGCACCGCGCTGCTGAAGGAAGACAAGACGCGGCTGAAGCCCGAGCAGATCATGAATCGCTACGCTCGCGGGTTGCTCACTGCGATGCGCGCGTTCGGCGTCGATTGTTTCTACCCCGGCCGCGACGCGATAACCTTTGAGCAGCGCGAGATTGCAATGTGCACCTTCGAGACCAACGCGGCGGGTGCGATGCTTTTCGAGGCGTTTGTTGCTCACAATCGCGGGATGGAAGAACTCGTGCACGATTTGGAACGCATCGACCCTGACGGCGCGCTCTCGTGCCGCATGTATGACGCCGCATCGGCCACCAAGGTGGTGCGTGAGCTTGCCCGCGACGTCGCTTTCGACGCGCTCGCCGAGGCAATCGCGTCCGGCTACCGCGGCTCGCTCGGCGCGACTCGACGCCGCGAGTTAACCGCGATCGAAACCGCGCAGGCGCAGCATCGCGGCCGTGCGCTCTCCGACTCGAACTGGCTAATCGGCCCGACAGCGGGGACCCCACTGACGCTCACGAATCGAATCGCGTCGCAACTCGGCGCAGTCGAAGCTGCGGTTGCGCTCAACCTCGACAGTAAAATCGAAGCGGCGCGGCTGAGCGGCGATTTCATCGCGAATTCGCCGGCTGTTGCCGAACTCGAGAGCGAACTTCGCGGCCGGCCGCTCGACTTGGCGTCGATCTCGCAAGTGGTCACCAAAACCTTCGGCCACAACGACAATTACTTTCTTGGCGCCGGTGAGCTATCCAATCTCGTGCGCCTAATCGCAGGTGTGAATTGAAAGCATCTGGCGACACCGCTGCGACTACCGTCAATACCCTGATTCGCCAGCTCGGCGACGCGCACAAAACCGTTCAACGCCGTGCGATCGACGAGATCGTGGCGATTGCCGCCGCGGGCGACTCCACTGTTGCCGAAAAGCTTCGCGACTCGATCGCGAGCACGGATCGCCGCGTGCGGTGGGCCGCCACGTACGCGCTCGCGCAAATCGGCGCGGGCGCCTTTGCGATGGATTCCGCGGACGCGCTGGGCGAGGCGATGGGCGACGACGACGGCGACATCAGGTGGGCGGCGACCAACCTGATGGTCCAGCTCGGGCGCGAAAATCTCGCGGAGATTGGCGCGCTCCTGCTCAAGCTGGCCGCCGACAACGACCGCAACGCACGCAAGATGGCGCTGTACTGCATTCGCGACCTCGAGCTCGCCGGTTCCGAACTGCTCGCCGTCGTCGAGCGCGCCGTGCGCGACTCGGATGTTCACGTGCGCCTCGCGGCGCTGGCAGTTCTGTCGCGGATTCGCGACGCATCAGGTCAGGCCGTGCGAATCATGCTCGAATGCCTGAAATCCGATTCGGATGCGGGCGTGCGCCGCGCCGCAGCTTCGGCGCTGGGGAATGTTCAAGACGCCAGCGCCGACGCGATTGCCGCGCTCGCATCCGCGGCGGCCGATCGCGCTGACGAGTCGCTCGCGAGAGCCGCGCGCGGCGCGCTTGATCGGCTGGAAAGAGTCGGGTTGCAAAAATCCTAATGACAACGAAAGCGACACGCGCGCCGGCCAATGACCCGGCCACTCGATTCGGCGAGCCGCGCATGCGTGAGTTTGTCGCCGGAGCGCGCGTCGCCCGTTTGGCGACCGCCGACGGCGGCGGCTCTCCGCACAACGTGCCGTTCTGCTACTGGTTCGACGGCGAACGCATCTATTTTGCGATCGACGAGAAACCCAAGCGTCAAAAAGGGTTGGCGCTCAAGCGGATGCGCAATATCGCGGAAAATCCGCGCGTCGCAGTCGTGATCGATCACTATGAGGAGGATTGGTCGCAGCTCGCGTACGTGTTGATTCGCGGCCACGCCCGAGTGGTCGAAGACCCCGAGGAGTACCTGGGCGCGATGCGTCATTTGCGGGACAAGTATCTGCAGTACCGCGGAATGAGCCTGACGCCGGAGAACAATCCCATCGTGAAAATCGAACCGGTCAGCGTGCACTCGTGGGGCGCGCGCTTCAAAGTGGATTCGTGACGGCGCGGCTGGACGAAATTGCGCTGGCGCTCGGCGACGCGCATCTCGACGGATGGCTGTTCTACGACTTCCGCCTGAGCGATCCGCTTGCGTATCGAGTACTGGGCCTGTCGGAAGACGGCATTACGACCCGGCGATGGTTCTGCTTCGTCCCGGCACGCGGCAAGCCGCGCGCGATAGTGTCCGCGGTCGAGGCGCATCGGTTCGACGCGCTCGCCGCCGAAAAGGTCGTCTATCGTTCACGCGACGAGATGCTCGCTGCATTGCGCACAACCCTTGCCGGCGCGAGGCGAGTCGCGATGGACTATTCGCCGGCGTGCGCGATTCCGTACGTCTCGCGGGTCGATGCGGGCACGGTCGAAATGGTCCGCGCGATGGGAGTCGAAGTCGTCACGGCGGCCGATCTGATTCAGCGCTTCGAGGCGACATTGACCCGCGAGCAGCTCGCGAGCCATCAACGCGCGGCCCGCGCACTTAGATCGATCGTGGACGAAACCTTCGATGAGATCGGCCGATTGATTTCGGCCGAACTCCCGGTCAGCGAAATCTCGGTGCAGCAATATGTGATGGCGCTGTTCGCCGCGCAAGGTCTGGTGACCCACTCGCCGCCGATTGTCGCCGTCAACGAGCACAGCGCCGATCCGCATTACGGCCCGACTGCGAAACACGACCGCGCGATTCGCCGCGGCGATTTCATCCTGCTTGATTTGTGGGGCAAGGAAGCCACGCCCGACAGTATCTACGCCGACTTCACCTGGGTCGCATTCGTCGGCGACAAGGTTCCCGCCGAATACGCGCGGGCGTTCGAGATTGTCGCGCGAGCGCGCGACGCAACCGTGGATCTGGTGCAGGCCCGCGTCGCGTCCGGCGCGCCGGTCAGCGGCCGCGAAGCCGATCGCGCTGCGCGTTCGGTGATCGAGGCTGCCGGCCTCGGCGACGCCTTCGTGCATCGCACCGGCCATTCTATCGGCCGCGAAATACATGGCGCCG
>JBOHWI010000397.1:0-2664 GCA_050736675.1 Binatus sp. (SeqCode) | reverse complement strand
AATCCGCTCAACCTCCATCACAATTGCCGGTTGCGCAAAGCTCTCCTAGCAGGGAGAGGGGAAAGAAGCGCGAGCCGGTTACGCAAGGTTCCCCTGGACACGGGCAGGTTATTGCAGCAGCAGGGTGGTTGTAGTTACGCAAAGGTTTCGAAGTAGGGATTCGTCATGAGTTTAAGCCGCAAGACTGCAGTGGCCGGAGTGTATGAGCATCCGACGCGCTTCGCGCCGGACAAAAGTTTGTTCCAGATAATGGCGGAGAGCCTGCGCGGTGCGCTGGACGACGCCGGGCTCACCATCAAGGACGTGAACGGGCTGTGCACGGCTGGCATGGGAATGGGCGGGATGGGAATCGTCAGCTTCTGCGACTACCTGAACCTGACGCCGAACTTTTTCGACTCGACCCAGATCGGCGGGTCGTCGTTCGTGGCGCACACCGCGCATGCGGCGGCTGCGATTCACGCCGGGCTGTGCGACGTGTGCGTGGTGGTTTACGGATCGACGGCGGCGTCGTCGCGGTTCGCGATCGGCACCGGCGGCGGAGGTGGCGGCGGCGGCGATCCGTGCGATCAGTACGAGATACCGTTCGGGCCGACGACCGTCGGGTCGTACGCGATGGTCGCGCAGCGCCATATGCATGACTACGGCACCACCTCGGAGCAGCTCGCCGAGATAGCGGTCACGATGCGACTGCATGCGTCGATGAATCCCGCCGCGAAGTATCGCGACCCGATCACGGTCGAGGACGTGCTTGCGTCGCGAATCATCTCGTCGCCGTTGCATCTGCTCGATTGCTGCATCATCAGCGACGGCGGCGGCGCGCTGGTGATCACGTCGGCGGAGCGGGCCCGCGACTTGAAGAAGAAGCCGGTTTATATTCTTGGCGCGGGTGAGGCGGTGCGGCACGCGGCGCGCGGGCAGCGTGATTTTTTGGAAATCGCGGCGGCGCAGTCGGGACGGCTGGCGTTCGAGCGCGCCGGCGTCGCGCACAAAGATATTGACATGGCGATGATCTACGACTCGTTCACGATCACCGTGCTGTCGACGCTCGAGAATCTGGGTTTCTGCAAGCGCGGCGAAGGGGGAGCGTTCGTCTCGGGCGGGCGGCTGCGTTTCGACGGCGAATTTCCAATCAACACCGACGGCGGCGGCCTGTCGTCGAACCATCCGGGGATGCGCGGAATCTTTTTAGTGATTGAGGCGACCAAACAATTGCGCGGCGAGTGCGGGCCGCGGCAGGTCAGGGATTGCAAAATTGCGCTCGCACACGGCACCGGCGGCACGCTCGGCACACGGCATTCGGGTGCGACGCTTATTCTCAGCAGTCAGTAGGACGACAAATCATGGCGGAACAGACTCAAGCGAAAAAATACGCGAAGCCGCTCCCGCATCTCGACGAAGAGAATCGTCCGTGGTGGGAGGCGCTCCAGCGGCACGAATTGTATATCCAGAAGTGCCGCAAGTGCGGCGACGTTCGCTACTACCCGCGCGCGTTGTGCACGAATTGCATGGCGTCGGATACGCAATGGCTCAAGTGCAGCGGGCGCGGCAAAGTTTATACCTTCACGGCGACCTATCAGAACCAGGCGCCGGGATTTCGCGAGTCGCTGCCCTACGTCATGGCTTACGTCGAGCTGGACGAGGGCGTGAAAATGCTCACGAACATTATCGACTGCCAGCCGGATCAGGTTAGAATAGGCATGCCCGTCGAGGTCGTATACGAGGACGTCACGCCCACGGTGACGCTCGCGAAATTTCGCCCGGCGAGGTGAGGGCACATTCCTGGTGAGTACAATCCTTGATCTGCACACGCACAGCGAAGCATCGGAAGACAGCCGCGCACCGGTAGAGGCGTACCTCAACTGGATCAAGCTGCGGGCGGCCGAGCGGCCGGTCGATGGAATCGTGCTGACCGAGCATCGCCAGTTCAATCGCGACGCCGACTACCGCGCGTTCGAGGACAAGTTCGGCACGCTGGTGCTGCGCGCGTCGGAAGTCGAGACCAACTACGGGCACATGCTGGTGTTCGGCGTGAACGACGACATGACCGCGCGCTTCGACTTCGCCGACGTGCATCTCGACGCGCAGACATTGATCAATGAGGTGGCGCGGATGGGCGGAATCGTCGTGCCGTGTCATCCGGGGCGGCCGAATATCGGGATGTACGAGCACTATCAGAGCAAGGCGCCGCTGGAAGGCGTCGTCGCGGTCGAGGCGCTCAACGGCGGATCGCGCAAGGGCGAAGACGAGCGCAGCGCGGAATTGATCGCGAAGTACGGTTTCGCGGCGACCGGCGGTTCCGACAGTCACCTGGTCAGCCTAATCGGGCTGTGCGCGACGAAGTTCAGCGCTTATATCAAAACGATCGACGACCTGGTGCGGGAATTGAAAGCCGGCAACTACCAGGCGGTGGATTTCCGGCCGCGGCGCAAAGCGGTGCCGCACGCGGTCGCGATGGAGACCAGGTAACTCGGCAGTGAGAAGACTGCATAACCACGGCGGACAAGAACGGAGGCAGAATCCTGAATCGCGCGCCGAGAGGCGCGCTGTAATCGGACCCTTGTATCTGCGGACCAGCGTATCAAGATAGCAGCGGGCGCGGCAGACCGCAGGACCCTGGGTCGAAGAAGGCCGTAGGTGAGCAAGGATCGCCGCGCCGGCTAGCTA
>JBOHWI010000396.1:0-8019 GCA_050736675.1 Binatus sp. (SeqCode) | reverse complement strand
GTCGTGACGACCGAGGCGTCGCGGTAGAACAGATCGCTAAGGTGCAGCTTGGTCGTCGGCGAAATATTTTCGTCGTCGGTCGCTTGCACAAATTGCCCCTGGCCGGCGCGATCGAAGCCGGTCTGGTGCGTGAATAGCTGGACGAAAGTATCGTAGTGCAGCGAAACGTAGCGGGCCTCCGACGTGTAGTCGAGATAGAAGCCAAACACCATCGTGCTGCCGAAATCACCAGTCCCGTTATCACCCTGGAGCGGAATATTGGTGCCGTAAAATCCGTTCATCTGCGACTCGGGAAAGAGACGCAGCAGGCTATCAGTTTTTCCGATCGACGGAGCGGCAAGAATGAAACCCGCCGCGACCAGCAACACTCCCAGTTGATTTCTCATTCTCACCATCTCCACGCTTACGGCACGGATACCGTGTCGCCCGGTTCTACCGGTACGTCGGCGGAGACGTCGCCGCCGGAACGCACCAAATTGTAGTTCACGGTCAACACCACCGTCTCGGTCTCCTTGTGGCGCAAAATCCGAATCTTGCTCGGGTCGGCGAATTCGCCGAGGCCGCCGGCCTCGGCTAGCGCCTGCGATAGAAATTCACCCGAATGGAGCTTGTACGCCCCCGGTTTGTTTACCTCCCCTACCACGTAAAAGACGTGGCTGGCAGGATCGCTCACCCGCACCGTCGCGTTCGGGTCGTGAACGTATTGCGCGTAGCGCTTCTCGAGGTCCGCCTTGATTTGCTCCGGCGTCTGCCCGGCGGCGGGCACTCTCCCAATCAGCGGCATCGCGATTGTTCCGTCGGAAGCGACGATTACCTTGCCGCTCAGTTGCGGCTGGTTCCAGACAACTATTTCCAGCTCGTCATCGGCGCCGATGCGATAAGGTTGCGTGTCCTTGACTGCTTCGCGAGGCACAACCTTTTGTCGAACAGCCGATGAATCGAAACATCCGCATACGGCCATCGTCATCGCAGTGATGACCGCGACCATGATCAGAGCGGTGAAAGGAGCACCCGCGCGCACAAATTGGGGAACGAACTCAACTATGCCAAGCTTCATCAAATTACTTACCACTCGCGTCCTTCAACGTCGTCCTGCCCCGCATCACCGTGGTCCGCTCGGCAACGACCGCAAGCCGGCCGTAATGCTGCAGTAACGCTGCCTTCACAGGTCGTGGCTCTTCAGCGTGCGCGCCTTGCATCCGGGCAAGTCTGTGTTCCTGGGAATCCCAACCCTTCAATAGAAGATACTGTTTCCCGCGCCGCTGAACCAGACCTCGCTCCTCCATCTCGTTCAGAAGCCGGCTGACCAGTGGTCGCGAGCTCGCGATCATCTCAGCCAGATCGGCTTGCGACAGCTCGGGGATTATCAGGGTGCCACGGTTGTCGTGAACACCCACACGTCGCGCAAGGTCGCCAAGTACGACTTCCAGGCGCTGTTCGAACGGCAAGCCCAGAAAGCTCGTCCACCAATGCAGCGCTGACGACCAGAACGAGTTCAGCGTCTGATACAGTTCTATAGATTGGTCAGGGTCAAGCGAGCGAATCAGCCGCACGGCCCGCTCCCGTGTGAAGAGCGCGATCGAACACTTGGACAACGCCTGCGTCTCGAATAGCTTGGACCGGCGTCCCTTGCCCTCTTCGCAGTCCGCGTAGCCGATTACGTCGCCCGGCCCCGACAAGCGCGTCAGCACCCTCTCGCCGCTGGCCGTGTTGCAATATACCTTGACGTAGCCGGCCAGCACACAGCCGAAAAGATCGCCCGGCGAGCCTTCCAGAAAAATCATCGCGCCGCGCGGGTAACTGACCGCGCTTCGATGATCGACGAGGTCGTCGACAATAGCGCTCGGCACGCGCCAGCGGCTGAAATTTCCCCGCAGCTTAGCGTAGCCTTCCTCGCACACCGAGCCGACTGCCATTACCCCGTCCTCCGTATCAGACTTGCGCCTTCATGACGCCGAAGATGTCGGTGATCTGCCTTAAACTGTCGCCATAGTCCACGCTCGATACGAACGCCGACCGCGAGTGGGGCGCCGACGGCAGGAAGCCGTGCATACCCGCCGGAGCCCGCACACCCATGTGACACGGCGCGATTACCGTGCCCGATTCGGTCAGGAAAATCTGTTCGCCGTACTTGCCGTCGGGGAACCACGCGTGCAGCTTGATGAGATCCTCGGATTCGAGCCATCTCCCACCGTCGACGTCTTTCAACGCGTTGGTCACCAACTCGCGCGCGTTCACCGAAAAAAACCAGAAGCGCGCCATCGTGGAATCCAGCAGGCATAGGTAATCCGCCGCGCTGATCGGCAGCGCCGCGAGCCTTGCCTGGACGTCGATCGTCGCCAGGGTCGGCGCCATCCCGTGATCGCCAAAGACGTGAATATCCGCCGCGCCGTAGGTCTTCGTCGCGATCTCGTGCAACCGTGCGAGCGCAGCCGAATATTTTTCCAGCACCCGGCCCGCGGCGGCGCGGTCGTCCGCGTGATGGTGCAGGAAGTGATCGAGCTCCGCGAGATATAGAAAGTAAAATTTCGCCGCGCCCGCGCGCAAATCCGCCTCCATCGATGCAAGCAGCTGGTCGTCCGTCCCGTCGTGGTAACAGTACGTTTTGTAGGATATACCACCATTTTGCAGCAAGTCGAAGATCGAAGTCGAACCCGGGATTCCGCCAGGTGCGTAGATGTTGCGCTTCTCGCAGACGTCGAGCTTCGGCAGATAGCTGAGCGGCACGCCATAAAGCTGAAAGTATCCGTTCAGATGATTCAGACGGCGCGCTATGGTCTTGACCCCGAAGCGCGCGTAGCGATTCTCAACCATCCACGGCGGCAGCGCGCAGATGAGCCTCAGCTTGTCGAACGGCGAGTGTCCGTTCGCGCGATGGAACAACGAAAGCCGTCCATGCTCTTGCGGAAATCGCCCGGTGAGTATCGATGGTATAGCCGCGGTGCTGAAGCCAAGCACCGAATCGAGCGGACGGCGATACGGCGCAACTTGCTGCAGGAACGGATGCTCCTTGATCCACTCCCAGCCGAGCGCGTCCATCAATACGAAAATGCTTGCTCTCATCGCCTGACCGGTTTCCTCACGATCGCCAGCAGCCCCGAGCCGTGCCGGGTCGGAGTGTGATTTTCGAGAAAGCTGAGGGCGAGCAGGAACGGCAGCGCCGCCGCGAACACTATCGGATTAGGCTTGCTGTCGCCGAGCACGAAAAACAGATCATGCGCGAGATTGCCGAACGGCCCATATGTCCAGACCGTCTTGACCGGCTCGAGCCCGACCTCGCGCGCCAGACCGTTTATCATCTCCGGCGAGTAGCCTGGCCGCACGTGACCGATGTCCTCGGGCTTGAATCCGATTCGTCGCTCGCGCCACGCGACCATCTTCAGATGACGGCGCTGCGGCACCGACGGAAACGTCAGCAGCAGGTAGCCGCCAGGCGCCAACGCCCGCGCGAAGTTGGCCATCGCGCCGCGATCGTCCTCGATATGTTCGAGCACGTCGGTGTTGGTTATAAGATCGTATTGATCTCGCGCCGACAGCGTGATCAGATTGTCGCGGGCGAAGGTGACGTTGCCGAGTGCCAGGTTTTCCGCAGCCATCCGGCAGCGCTCGACTCGGTCGTCGCACACCTCGATTCCGAACACCTGCCAATTCGGATGCAGCCGCGCGCAGTGCAGCGCAACATCTCCGCGGCCAGTGCCCGCATCGAGCATCCGCACGCCGCTTTCCGGCAAGCTCAGCGCACCGATCTCGCGGAACACATGGTTGAGTCGAATTCGCCCCGGAATATGAATCTCGCCGATGTAGCGATACGCATTGCGGCGCATCCGCGACGGCTCGCCCGCAGCCTTCTCGATTCCGAATCGCGACGCCGCTATCGAGCTCAATTCGATATGCCCCGTCGCAGCCCCGGTCCCACCGTGCGCGCGATTCCCAGCGGCAGGTGGCGCCACAAACGGCTGATGGTTTGCAGGCTCTTGCGCTGCCGCGGCGCCGCGGCGCGCGGCGAAAGATACAGCGTGCTCCAATACGGCTGCACCGGAGTCGGACCCCATTGCCTTTTGAATTCAAAAATCCCCGAGCCGATAGTAGATCGCCCAAAATCGAAGGTATGGCAACCGGACGCGATGCCGAGCTGTATCCCGCTCCAATAAAGCGCGTTGGTCCCATACACCCGACGCGACTCGACAGTGGCGCCCGACCACGGCAGCATCATCGAACCGCGGAAATTCATTGCGAGCCCGGCCGCGATCACGCGGCCGTTGTTGCGGACGCGGATCAGCGAAAGCCGATCGCGGAACGCGCTCACGAGTCGGCTGAAGAACCGGCGACCGTGGGTCGGCGATCCGAGATCGCGCATGTTCTCCGAATAGATCGCGCAGAAATCCGCGAGCGCCGCCGGTTCGGTCGCGTCGCTCACCTCTACCCCAAGACCGAGTTTTTCGATTCGCTTGAGACGATTGCGCCGCTCCGACGGCAGCCGGCGGAACTGCTCATCGGCGGTCGCGGCGAGTGCAAGATGCTGCGCGACTTTCTCCGTGCTGACTTCAAACGGCGGCGGCTGCTGGTACAAGCTGCGGATGTGCAGGCGCTTGGCCCGCAGCTTCGATGCCAGCTCACGGGCATTTGCAATCAGCTCGGCATGCGCCGCCGCGCGGCCGGCAGAATCCAGCCAATTGGCGTGACACACGCCGCCGTAGTCGAGATACGGCATTGACGAAAGTTCGCTGCCGTAAAGAAGGCTGCGCACGAAGACAAATGGCGCCGCGGCTAGCGGACGCCCACCGCCGTCCTGGGCGAGCAGGTGAAACGAATCGAAGCCGTACGCCGAACCGACAACGTCGCGCCACTGCCAAAGATGGCCCGAGGTCGCGTCTGCGCACTGCGCGATCAGATCGCTCCAATCCGCCCGTCGACTCTCGCTGCAAACTACAACACTCAACCTACAATCAACTCCGCCGTCTAGAGCTTCCTTGGTTCCCAAAGCACCGGCACTTCACCGGCGAAACATCGCCACAGACCAATCGCCTGCGCGCAGTTGAGTGCAATGAACTGGTAGGCGAAGGTCGCCTTGCCGTCAGTGCCACGCCGCGTGGCGATCCACCCGATCGCCGCAATCAGCGCGAACAAAATTTCCAAGCCGAGCACGATTCGGAAGGTTTCTCCGCTCCTGGACAGCGGCACGGTCGCAATTACCACGATCGCTAGCAGAGGAGCGGTCAACCAGCGCAGTAGTTTATGCGAGGTTAAGACCAAGATCGAACGCCACCTCCGCTTTGTGACAAGCTCAGGCAGCAGGCGGAAATACACCAGCGCGGCCTGCGAGACCATCCGCACCTGCCGCGCGAATTCGCCCGCCGCCGAAAATTCCTCGACCACGAAAGCATCGCCGGCCATGACCGATTGCGCGCCCGCGATCGATGCCACAATCGGATGCACGAAGTCGTTGATCAGCACCGGGTCCAGCGGCTTGAACAGCTCGCGGCGCATCGCATAGAGCGCACCGTCAGCGCCCGCCACGACGCCCAGCCGCGACTCCAGCCCTTTCAGCATCTGCTCGTAGCGCTGATACGCCGACCCAATCGTCTCGCCCGGATAGCGCGACACTCCGGTCACCAGGCCGATCGATTTGTCGCGAAACGGACGCGCCAACTTCTCCAGCGCGGCGGCCGCGAACATCGCGTTCGCGTCGGTGAAGACCAGCACCTCGCCGCGCGCGACCTTGGCGCCCGCATTCACCGCCACTCCCTTGCCGCGCCGCTCGTCCTGGGCAATTACGCGCACTCGCTCGGACGCCATCGAGTTGGCAATTTCCGCGGTGCGATCGCTCGATCCGTCAGAGACGACGATCAGCTCCGCTTCGCCCGAGTATCGGCACTCGTAAAAGTTTTGGATCTTCTGGGCGATGCAACGCTCTTCGTTGTAGGCCGCGACGATAATAGACAGCGGCGGCGCCGCCGTATCTGCGGCGGATTCGTCGCCGTGCTCGCCGCGCCGCGGCTGCGACGCGGACAGTGCCAACAGCACCGCCGGATACAGCACATACGCATACAGCAGCAGGAGTGCTGAAATGTAAAACAAACTCGCCAGCATTACGCGTCCCCCGACGCAAGTCCCCTATGCAGCCTCTCCTTCTCGGCCAAGGCCGGTCAGCTCGTAGTAAAGCGCAGCGGTCTGTTCGATTTGCCGCTGCACCGCGAAGTTTTCATGTACGAATTTGCATCCGCCCGACGCCAGCCGCGACGCCAACTCCCGGTTGTCCAGCAATCGCTCGATCGCCGCCGCCAGCGCGACCGGATTCGCCGGCGGTACGAGCAGCCCGGTACTTTCGTTGATCACCACCTCAGGCGTGCCGTCGACTTCCGTCGCGACTATCGGGCGATTCGCCGCGAGCGCCTCGATCGCCACCAACGGGAGACCTTCATAGAGCGAAGGCAGCACGACTAGGTCGGCCGCCTCGAACAGTTCCGGTACATCGCGCCGGTAGCCAAGGAAACGCACGCGGTCTGCCAGCCCCAGCGCCGCGCATTGCGCACGCAAGCTCTGCTCGAACGGACCCTCGCCCGCCAACAGCGTGACGACGTTCGGTCGGCGCGCAGCGAGGATCGCGAGGGCGTCGATCAAATGCCGATGCCCCTTCTGCTCATCCAACCGCGCCGGCGTGAGAATCGTTGGTTCATCGCGCAGCCCGAGCGCAGCGCGAGTGGCAATGCGCCGCTGCGAATCCGTAGCCGCAAAGCGATCGAGGTCGCGGCCGTTGTGAATGACGCGAATCTTGTTTTTCGGTACGCGCTTGTTCTCGACGAGATGGCGCGCCGCGGCGTGCGACACTGCAATATAAGTGTCGACCAACCGTCCGATCTGCCGATCCACCCAGAAGCTCGCGCGGATGCCTTTTCCCATGCGCCAGACCTCGGGACCGTGACAGGTTTCGAGCACGGCGCCGACACCCGCCATCCGTGCGATACCGGCGCCGAACAGACTCGCGGTGAACAGATGGCAATGCAGCAGCGCAATATTTTCGCGCCGCAGAAATCGCAGCAAGCGCGCTCCCGTCAAAACGTCAAGCCGCGACGAAAATTCAAGCGGCAGACATTGGACGCCTGCCGCCGTGAGTCTCGGTTCCATTGCCGCGATCAACGTGTCCGGCGCCGCCAGACACGGCTCGAATCCGTGCGCGCGAATTCCGCCGAGGATCGATAGTGCGTGCTCCTCCGCGCCACCGAAGACTTTTCCGGTCAACAAATGCAACACAGCGCGACGCGTACGCGACCGTCTTGCGTCATTGAGGCTTTCGCTCGCCACCTTCGTCATACAGAAGTCAAATCACGCTACCCAAAGCGAAAATAATGCGGAGAAATAGCTCATTGCGCAAACTTAATCCAGTCATTGCTGCAATAGAAAATGTCAGTTAAGGAGATTAAATCGCTGGCTATCAGCTGCTGCAGGTCCGAGCGCCGTCGCAGTGGCTCCGAACTTTGGTGATTTTGACGCTCAATCTCTGCCTGAAAACGTCTAAAACTCGAGAGCCTTGACGCTCATTCAATCTCTGCTTCGATTGCGACGAACCGCGCGCTGGGAAGGAAACCGTTGAAAAGTATGACTGCCCTGGGCTCTCAACGACGTCCGCCTCGGGGCAATGTGCTCGAGGTCGGGCCGGCGGATCCGCATGCGTTTGATTCCGGCCGATTGAAGTTTGCGGAAGGAATGTGTGGGGCGTGGTTGCAGTGCCGGCGTACCGCTACGTTTCGGAACGGCTGACTGACAGCAGACGCGATGCCGCGATCTTACTGGTCCTGAGATCCTCCTTTGGCGTCGTCGGCCCTTTGCGCCGCGTCATCGGCGGCTTCCTTGGCAGCGCGAGCCTGGGTGATTGCGTCATTGGCGGCATCGAGCTGATCCTGTGACGCGCCGGCGCTCTCGAGCTGATCGCGAATCTGGGTCGCTGAGTCCAGCTCTTGCTTTGCCGCCTCTGCCACCGCACGCGCCTGT
The DNA here is from genome assembly GCA_050736675.1 of Binatus sp. (SeqCode). Classification (GTDB taxonomy): domain Bacteria; phylum Desulfobacterota; class Binatia; order Binatales; family Binataceae; genus Binatus. The sequence goes on along the minus strand of JBOHWI010000396.1, from coordinate 30 downwards.
TCGGCCTGGGCGTTCTGTTCGGCTTCGTGC
>JBOHWI010000395.1:0-10939 GCA_050736675.1 Binatus sp. (SeqCode) | reverse complement strand
AGACCATCGTGCGCCGCCCGCGATGGAGCGCGACGCACTCGGCTCGCACGGTCGTGCCAAACATCGCGGGCGCAATAAAGTTGGTCTTCGATTCGAGCGTGGTGGTCGCCGCGCCGTCGCGCAGATTCAATGACGTCGCACAGCCGCCGAGCGTGTCGGCCAGCGCCATCATCGCGCCGCCGTGCAGCACCGCCGGCCGCGTGCACAAATCCTCGCCGACTTTCATTTCCGCCGTCACGCAATCCGGCGTCGCGGTAAGGAACCGGATTCCGAGCAGCTTCGCGAACGGCAGCATGTCGCAGGTGAGTTGTTCGACTGCATCCATCAGCGAACATCATGTGCTCGTGCCGAACGCGAGTGGACCACCAACAGTTCCACTTTGCGAAAGAATTAAGGATCCACTTTCGCCTTCGACGCGTGCGTAGTACGGTCGCTTGCAAGAGGTGTCGCATGTTGTTGAAGCTCGACGCGGACGGCGCGCTGTACGATCAGATTTATCGGGCGCTGAGAGGCAATATTCTCAACGGGCGGTTGTCCGCAGGGTCGCGCGTTCCGGCTACGCGCGATCTCGCGCTGGAATTGGGCGTTTCGCGCAACGTCGCGATTATGGCGTACCGCCAATTGCTCGACGAGGGTTATCTGACGACGCGAATGGGCGCGGGCACTTACGTTGCGCGTGAGCTGCCGCGACATCTTAAGACCATCGCCGGGCGGCGGCGGCCCCAACCGGCGCGGACTCCAGCGACTATCCGTCTCTCCGCATATGCACGCCGCGTGCGCGAAGCGTCGCAGGGCGTGCAGTTCAGCTGGGAGCCGCGGCGCGACGTGCTGCCGTATGATTTCCGCTACGGGCCGCCCTCGTTCACCGACTTTCCGCACGAAACGTGGTGCCGCGTGATGGCCCGCCGGGCCCGGCGCGTCACGCTTCGCGATCTCGACTACGGCCCGCCGGAGGGATTGCCCGCGCTGCGCGAGGCGATTGCCGATTATGCCGGTCGCGCCCGCGCGATCGCATGCACGCCCGAACAGATCCTGGTCGTCAACGGCTCGCAGCAGGCGCTGGATCTCGCTGCGCGCGTGCTCGTCGATCCCGGCGATATCGTGCTGATGGAAGAGCCGCACTATCGCGGCGCGCGCACCGTGATGCGAGCAGCCGGTGCTAAGATCGAAACGATCGCGGTGGACGAGCATGGCCTGCGCACCGAGGAACTCGCGCGCAGGAGTACGCAAAGCCGGCTCGCAATCGTGACGCCGTCTCATCAGTTTCCCACCGGCGCCGTGATGCCGCTGGGGCGGCGGCTCGAGCTGTTGTCATGGGCGCGGCGTTCCGGCGCGTGCATCTTCGAGGACGACTACGACAGCGAGTTTCGCTACTCCGGCCGGCCCATCGAGGCTCTCGCCGCGCTCGACGACAGCGGATGTGTGCTCTACGCGGCGACCTTCTCGAAGGTGATGTTTCCGTCGCTGCGGCTCGGGTACATGATCGTTCCCGTAGCGCTGATTGAGCCGATCCGCTCGGCCAGGGCGCTGATGGACACTGGGGGCCCCAGCCTGGCGCAGGCCGCGCTGGTCGATTTCATCCGCGAGGGTCATTTCGAGAAGCATCTGCATCGGACGCGCACGCGCAACGCGAGGCGGCGTGCCGCAATGCTCGAAGCGATCGAACGTCACCTGGGCGCCCGCGCGGAGGTATCGGGCATCAACGCCGGCCTTCATCTGATGCTCTGGCTGCGGGATTTGCCCGCATCGAGATCGCGCGAGCTACAGATGCGCGGGGCTCGGGCCGGTGTCGGCGTCTACTCGGCGGCGCCGTTTTACCTGGACCCGCCCAAACAGGCGGCTCTGCTGCTGGGATACGCGTCGATGCCGGAAAAACAAATCGCCGAAGGCATCCGCCGCCTGGCGTCCGTCGTCAACTCGCTGAGCGATAACCGCTGCCGCGCTGCGAGGTCTAGTTTACGTTGTAGCCGCGTCCTTGCAGACACGCGGCCATAGCGCGGTTGTACGAATCCCGCTGATTGGATGCGGCCGCCTGAGTATCTGATTGTGCAGCTTGCTGCGACTTGGCCTGCTGCATTCTTTCGTCGCGGCGTCGGAAGCCGCCTGCCAGGCCGCCCATCGCGGCACCCGCACCCGCTCCCTTGCTCGCATCGCCGGCTATGGCGCCGCCGACCGCGCCGAGCGCCGCGCCCCGGGCAGCGCCTTTCAGAACATGGGGCTGCGAGGGCTGGTACGGCTTGGGCGGTGAAGCGTTCGAGGATTGCGATGGAGGCCTACTCGGATCGAAGCCGGTCTGCTGAACGGCCCAGGTATGACACTCGTAACGATCCTTGTCCTGTTGTGCCTGGCTCTGACCCTTTGAAGGATAGATGTACAGGTCATGGGCCAAAGCGGGCACGCCCGCAAGTAGAAGCGCTAACACCGAGATAACCAGGCAAGGAGCGCTGACACGCGGCAGAAGATTAGACGCAGCGCTGAATTCCTGTTTCACGACTCATCTCCTCTGCCGCAAATGGAGGCTGGTACTAAAATTATCCGTCGTCCCCGTAGAGGCTTGATGCCGCCGGAGTTCATCCACCTGGTGGGCAATGTCGCGGCTCAGTGTCGCCAGGTCGCTGCTCAGAGCAGCCGACGCGCCGGTCTCGCCGGGGCCGACTGGCGCGCTGGTGTTGATTTGCGACGAGTACAGGTCCTTGCCGGTAGCTCCGTCCTTGATGTTCCATCGCGCCACCAGCTTCGACTGCCCGTCGGAGCTGGTCTCGAAACGCTGGACATCGATTGCGATCTGGTAGTCCACCTGGGTTTTGCGTGGCCACGGATACTTCTCGATTTGGTCGGTGTTCAGAAGTTCCGCGAGGTTCTCGCCCAGCACCCGCGTGAAGTTTTTGTCTAACGGCTCGCCCCATCGCTTCTCGCTCGAGAGGTCGAGCTGGTTCGGCGACGTTCGAGTCACGACCTCGAGACGCCGCAGATAGTCGGGGAACTCGATAGGTCCGATGCCGATCGTCAGAGGCTGAGCCGTGGATGCCGTCGATGCACCAGATGCGGCGCCGTCTGACAGTGGAGTCAAGATAAAGAATTTGGAATGGTCAGGTTGGGGAGCGAGCGGAGAACACCCCGCGCAAACCAGGCACGCAGCAAACGCGAGCAGAATTGCTTTTGTGTTCATGCGCCTATCGATCCTTCTCGGGTACGTACTTTCCGCGCACCAGAGCCGCAGGGTTGCGCTGCAGATAGTTGGTCAGCTCCTCGAGCGCGTATGTGGTGTCCGCAAACTGTTCGAGCGCCTGGTTGAGATTGACCGCGAGGGGCGAGTCGGCATCGAGCATGGCCTCAAGCTGAACCAATGCAGCACGGGTATCCTTCATGGTCGCGTTGGCTTCTTCTGAACTTTTCCGGAAGCTGGCAACCGTCGGATCAAGTTCCTGGTTGAGGTTTTCCGTCATCGCTCTCAACGAAGTCAGCGTCTTGTCGAGATTGGCCACGGTCTGGGGGAGCGATTTTAGAGTCTCTCGAACTGCCGGTTCGCCGGCCAGCTCTTTGATCGAATTGACGGCTTGGGTTATCGATGTGACCAGACCGCTGAAGTCGATCGTATCCAGCTTCGCAATCGCTTCAGTCGCGTGCTTCTGGAGCGCCTCCATGGCGGTCGGGATGGTGGGGATTTCGCGCATATCGCCGCTTCCAGGCACTAATGCAAACTTCGGTTGAGTGTTCGGGTGCAGATCGAGATCGATGTAGAGCAGTCCGGTGAGCAGGCTCTCGGCGTCGAGTTGTGCACTAAGACCTCTTGCGATCATCGCCTGGAAACCGGTCTTGGAGAATGCTTCACCCGTGCCTCCCCGCCTCGTGACCAATTCTTGATCGATTCCTATGATTACCGGCAGGCGCAAATCCTTGACGTCTGGGCGCACTTCGCCTTCCCCTGGCCCGAGGAGCAGCTTGATTTGCTCGACGGTCCCGATCTGGACGCCTCTGAATTTTACCGGTGCCCCGATTTTGAGACCGTTCACGTCGCCCTGAAACATGCAGACGAACCGCTCCGGCTTCGAGAAGAGGTTTCCGGCGCCGACCGCGATGATCGCGGCGACCACCAGCGCGAAGCTGCCGACCACGAAAATTCCGATGGCCGATGGACTAATCCGTTTACCCATGACTGCTAGCTGAGTCGCCTCCCTCTTTTCCGCGCGTCAGGAACTTGCGCACCCGCGGATCCTCCGAATGCGCCAGCAGTTCATTTGGATCGCCGGCCGCAATCTGGACCCGAGATTCCGCGTCGAGGAATACGCAGTTGTTGCCGATAGCAAAAATGCTCGCGAGTTCGTGCGTTACTATTACTATGGTCGAGCCCAGGCTGTTGCGCAGTTCAAGGATCAGCTCGTCGAGCAGGCTGGAGCTGATGGGATCGAGGCCGGCCGACGGCTCGTCGAAGAACAGGATTTCCGGATCGAGCGCCATCGCGCGCGCCAACCCCGCGCGCTTCTGCATACCGCCGCTGATTTCGCTGGGGTAGAAATCCTCGAAGCCGTTGAGTCCGACGAGCGCCAGCTTCAGCGCGGCGATCTCGCGAATTTGCGCCGGCTTCAGATCGGTGAACTCGCCGAGCGGCAGTCCGACGTTTTGCGACAGCGTCATCGAGCTCCACAACGCGCCGCTCTGGTAGAGAATACCGAACCGGCGCAGCATCAGCTCGCGCGTTTGGGGGTCGGCCCTTGTGAAATTGACGTCGCCGTAAACGATCTCGCCGGTGGCCGGTTCCTTGAGCCCGATCAGATGGCGTAGCAGCGTGCTTTTGCCGCATCCGCTGCCGCCCATGATGATGAAGATGTCGCCGTGGCGGACGGTGAAGTTGATGTCGCGCATCAACACGAAACTGCCGTACGCCATCGTGAGGTTCCTCACGATGATGTGCGGCGGATTGGTTTGCGTCTTGCCCGGTGCGGTTGTGCTGATCGCCATTGCGGTTCCCGCGCTCAGATACCGATGATGTTGAATACGACGGCGAACAGTCCGCAGGCGACCACCCCCATTACGATCGACATGACCACTGCCTGCGTGGCCGCGTCGCCCACGGCGGACGAGCTGTTGCCGCACTGAAAACCTTTCAGGCATCCGGCTATCGCGATCAGAAGTCCGTAGACAGTAGCTTTGAAAACGCCGCCGAAAAGATTGGTCAGCGTCAGCGTCGCGATCGTTTCCTGCATGTAGCTGCGCGCCGACAGACCCAGCATCCCCACACCGACAAACAGGCCGCCGAGAATCCCCAGAAAGTCGGCATAGAGGCATAGCAGCGGCATCATTAGAACAAGGGCGATCACGCGCGGCAGCACTAGAAATTCCATCGGCGAAACGCCCATGGTAGTGAACGCATCGATTTCCTGCGTCACCTTCATGGTGCCGAGCTTGGCCGCAAAGGCGGCGCCGGTGCGTCCCGACATGATGATCGCGGTCATGATCGCGCCCATGTCGCGGGTCATGCCGATGCAGACCAGGTCCGCAACGTAGATCGACGCGCCAAACTGGGAAAGCTGGACTGCGCCCATGAAGGCCAGGATCACGCCGACCAGAAATGAAATCAGAGTGACGATTCCGACCGCGTTCGCGCCGCACTCCTGGATGACTTCGACCAGATCGACTCGGCGATAGCGCGCTTTGCCGCGGACGAATTTTCCGAATGCGACTGTCAGATCGCCGAGAAACGACATGAACTGGTCGACCGTGAGGCCGTAGCCGAGCGTCGCCTTGCCGATTCTTTCGAAGAACGGCGACCTGGCTTCAGCGGTGCGGGTGCCTTTTTTTTCCGGCACGGCTTCCGCGAGCTCGAGCAGGCGCCGCAACCCTTCGGGCAATCCCGCCCGTTCCTGGTTGATTCCGTGCGCGCGACAAGCCGCGCTCGTCTTCACGAGGAACGCAATGAGCCCGCTGTCCCAATGGCTCAAACCGGCAGTGTCGAATGAGACTCGTTTTATAGCCGGCGACGATTGGAGTTCACGCTCGACGACCTTCGCCGACGGCGTGTCGCTCTTCAAACGCCAGGGTCCGCTAAGCTTGACGAGCAGCGTCGATTGGTCAGCCCGCAGGAACGAAACCGATCCTTGCTCAGCCGGTGTCTCGAGGCCATTCATTTGAATCGGCGGTTTCCGTCGCTCACCGGAATTGGACCTAGGCGGTACCGAGGAAAAATCACAATTCTCCGCAAGATTGGTTTTGGGTCGATTATTTTATGCCAAATTCGACGGGTCGGCTCACGACGACCATCCCTGTCGATTGTAATAGTTAACCACCATCTGGACGATCTGGTCGGTCGTCTTGTTTACCAGATAACCCGTCGACGACGTGACATTCTTGACGCCGCCCGCCGCGAGGTTGACTCCAAGCGACGCTGCCGCCGCTGCTCCACCCGCCGCCGCGCCCGCCGGTCCCGTAATTCCGGCCCCCGGCATGTAGCCGCTGTCCGCGCTCGTGCTGAAGTCCAGCAACTCGTTCGAGCCCTGGTCGGTCTTTTGGATGACCTGAACCACCGTGTCCACTTTGGAGGCTCCTGCGCCGAGACCGATGACCATCCGCCGCAGCCGGTTTCCCTCGCTGATGTCGGTGAACTGGCCATCGAGTATGAGCACATTGTTCCCGGTAGGAGGCACGCCACGCTGCAGGCAGGTGGTCGAGATGCCTTTTTGCGTCAGGTTCGCGGCGACCTGGATGCAGATATTTTGCGCCGTCTGGTGCGCGATCTCGAGTTGTTGCGCGCTCTCATCTTCGCCCGACATGTTTCTGTAGGCTACTTGAAAGATACTGGAGTTAAGCGAAACATCGGACGCACTCGCGGCAAACGGATAAACGAAGACTGCGGTTGGAGGACCGGCACTGATCGGGGCAGCCGAGCTTTGCTGCGTAACCTGCGCCCCCGCACACGCGAACGCTGCAAAGGCCAGCATCACATACAAGCCGTTAAGGATATTGGATTTCATAGTGTTCCTCGTCCTGGATCGCGCTGAGTTTTGCCGATTCCAGCACCGGCGGCACACACTCGCCGTAGTGCGGTGACGAACGTTGAGTCCGTCAGATCGTCCACGATCCTATTTTCCGGCCGGCACCCGACCCTGGAGCTCGAGCAGGCGGTTCGTGATCTTCTGCGCCCAGTAGTCCATCGCGCTCTTCGCGTCGCCCCATTGCCATTGCGCCGCCTGGCTGATCGCCATGCCGCCCGCGCGCTTGTCGATTGCACCCGCGAGAAACTGGTTGGTTGCGCCGTCGGTCGCTTTCATCTCGGCTTCGGCCGAGCCGGCGAATGCGTAACTGCCTGTGGCCAGCGACTGGATGCCATTGAGGACCCGTGCCTGCGGAACTATCACCGACACGGTGCGCAATCCGGGGGTCGACGTGGTGGCGTTGACGATCGCGACTCGCAGCACCAGCACGCCCGGTCCGGGCTGGTCGACCAGGGTGAAATTCTTCGACAAGTCTTCCTTGAGCTGATTGTAGAAGTAGTCGCCTAACATCTGCTGATCGGACTGCGACACCTTTGTGCTTGGGTCGTCCCAGAATTCGACCGGCTGCAACATGATCTTCTGGTACTGGCTCCACTGCGCGTTCGGGTTCAGGTACGACATTGCAGCCTGGTCGCCGGTGCCCGGCTGCAGCAACGAGGCATCCTGACCGAAGAATCCGGCCACTGCCGGGGCGGGCTGGGCGCCCTCTGCCTGCTGTAGGACGGCCGGCTGGCTTTCCACCGTCTGTGAGCATCCGGTCATCAGGACGCCGCAGAGAAATGCCGCGGCTATCGCGGCTACGAGTTTGATTTTCATCCAAGCTTACCTCGTCATGCGTTTTTTGGGCGACGAGCTACTCGGCTTGTCGCGATTCCAAACGGGGTCAGTCTGCGCGTCCGCTACATCTAGGTCAATTGGACCAAAGGTCCATATGGCGGACCGGCCGACAGAACGCGGGCGATTCAAAAGCACGGCCCGAGACCTGCCCACGATATTGTTGACGGGCCGAACCGACGTGCAGGTTCGTTCGCACGCCGCAAATTCGGCAGCCCGCGAGCAAGGCGGATTCAAACCAACGCCGTTCGGGGCGATCAAGCTCTGGACCGGTCATAGTTGTCCGCGATTCGCCGATAGAGCAGGGCGGCGCCGTTGTAGATGGTTGCGCCGTCTTCGGGCGCGCCGACGAACTCGGCAATCTGCTGCATCTCGGCGATCCAGCGATACGCCTTCGGGCGCATCGACGGGACGGCCCAATCCAGCCGGTTCAGGAAGCCGGGTTGACTGCGCGCGAGTTCCGCACGCAGCGCGACGGCCAGACTCTCGCGCTCGGCGGCGGCGAGCATCGCTGCGCACAGCGCGGTGAAGCCTTTCGTCAGTCCGGCATAAGAGAGTTTCAACCCCGATGCGGCGCCGATCGGACCGTCGATGATCGCGATATCGAGACCAAAGTTCGCAAGCCGCGTCAGCATGTGAGCGTTGCCGCCCGACGCATAAAAGCGCGGACCTTTCGCCGGATCTTGGGTACCGGGCAGCGGCGGTCCTCCGATAATGCCGGCGTCGATGAAGGTCGTGGCGGCGAGCTGCTCGTGGATGCGGCGGCAGGTCGCGGGAGAGATCGCGTTGCATTCGACGAAGGCGGGCTTGGCGTGCGCGCGGCTCAGCGGACCGCGCAAGCGCTCGGCAACTTCCACTGCAACGCCCGGAGGAACGATCGAAAGAACGAAGTTCGCATCGCGCACGAGCGAGTCGTCGTCGTCGATTACTTCGAGTCCGGCGTCGCGGACTCGCGCGCCGCTATCCGCGCCGCGGCCGGAGAGAGAAGTCACCACGCGCGCACCGGCTTCGCGCAGGCGGCGGCCAACCGCGGCGCCCATCTCACCCGCACCGACGATCGCAACCGTCATCGACTCTCGACTACTCATCGGAGCACCCCGTGAGAGAATTGTTGCGGAATTTCAGTAGCGGTTGAGGCGGGCCAGCCGATCGGCGTGAAAGTTCGAGTCGCCGAACAGTTCCTGGCACACGCGCACCCGCTTCATGAACAAGCCGATGTCGAATTCGTCGGTCATCCCGATGCCGCCATGCATCTGCACGGCTTCATTCACGGCGAGCGTGGCGCTGAGGCCGGCGCGGGCCTTTGCCACCGACACGATCGGGCCGGCGCGGTCGAAGGAATCATCGAGCGTCTGCAGCGCCTTGAGCACGGTCGAGCGGGTAACCTCGAGTTCGCAGTAGAGGTGTGCCGCGCGATGTTGCAACGCCTGAAATTCGCCAATCGCCTTGCCGAATTGTTTGCGTTCGTTCAGATAGACGACTGTGCGGCTGAACGCTTCCTCGCTTGCGCCGAGCATCTCGGCGGCAACCATGGCGCGGCCGACATTCAGCACACCCTCGAGGATTTCCCAAGCCGCGTCGGCCTTGCCCAGCACGTTGTCAGGGCTGACGTTCACGTCTTCAAACGTGATCCGGGCGGCGTTGTGCGAATCGACGGTCGAGGTACGCTCGATGCGAACGCCGGGAGCTTTGGCGTCGACGAGGAACAGGGTGAGGCCGGTCGTATCGCCAGCTTCGCCCGAGGTGCGAGCGGCTACGATCAGCAGATTCGCGACGTGACCATCAATCACGAAAGTCTTGGCGCTGTTGAGCTTGAAGCCATTGCCAGCGCGTGTAGCGGGCATCGCTGTTTTATCCGGATGATGCTTTGCGAATTCATCGACGGCCAAGGTTGCGATTAATTCGCCGGCAACAATTTGCGACAAGAATGTTTTCTTCTGCCTGTCGGAGCCGGCGCGTGCGATCGCGGTCGCAGCGAGAACGGCAGTTGAAAGAAAGGGAGAGGGCGTCAGCGTGCGACCCAATTCCTCCGCCACCACGCCGGCCTCGACGTGACCGAGTCCCAGGCCGCCGTAGTCTTGAGGGACGAGAATTCCCGCCCAGCCCATCTCGACAAAGTTTTTCCAGAGCGCGCGGGAGAAACCGTCGGCGTCGCGCTTGTCGCGCAGCGCGCGCAAATGCGCGATCGGCGCGTTCTTGGCCAGGAAGCCGCGCGCATTGTCGCGCAGCATCGTCTGTTCGTCGGTGAGAACCAGCGCCATCTGCGGCTACGCGCCCGGCAACCCCAGGATGCGTTTGGCGATGATGTTGAGCTGAACCTCGCTGGTGCCGCCCTCGATCGAGTTGGCCTTGGAACGCAGCCACGCGCGCGCGGTGCGGCCTTCGCGCGAGCGCTCGCCTTCCCACTCGAGCGCGTCGGTGCCGCCGGCCGACATCACCAGCTCCATCCGGCGCTTGTTGAGTTCGGTGCCGTAGTATTTCAGCAGCGACGACACCGCGGGATGCGCCTGTCCGACCTTGGCCATGTCGCCCGCGCGGTCCATCGTGAGGCGGAACGCGAGCGCGTCGATCTCGAACGCGGCGATTTGCCCGCGCAGGACAGTGTCCGCGAGGATGCCGTGGTCGGCGCCGACCGTGTCGGTCGCAATCTGCCCGAGCGAGCGGTTTTCGGAGGTGCCGCCCATGCCGCCGATCATGTCGCGCTCATGGGTCAGCAGGTACTTCGCGATATCCCATCCTTTGTTCAGCTTGCCGACGAGGTTGGCCTTGGGCACCAGCACGTCGTCGAAGAAAGTCTGGCAGAACGGCGACGCGCCGGAGATCAAGGTGATCGGCTTGGTCGAGACGCCGGCGCTTTCCATGTCGAACAGCAAAAAGCTGATGCCTTCGTGCTTGGGCGCGTTCGGGTCGGTGCGCACGAGGCAGAAAATCCAATCGGCCTTGTCGGCGTAGGAGGTCCAGATCTTCGAGCCGTTGACGAGGAACTGATCGCCCTTGTCCTCGGCGCGGGTTTGCAGCGACGCGAGGTCGGAACCGGAGCCGGGTTCGGAGTATCCCTGGCACCATCGAATCTCGCCGCGAGCGATTTTCGGCAGATGCTCGCGCTTCTGCTCTTC
>JBOHWI010000394.1:0-3357 GCA_050736675.1 Binatus sp. (SeqCode) | reverse complement strand
ACGTCGAGGTCGTCGCGAATCCGATCCCGCACCGCCTGGTCGGATATGATTGTCGAATTCGCGGGCGTCATGGCATCTCGCGCAGCCGCGTCAGCGACTTGAGCCGCACCTTCGGTTTGATCCGCGAGCGCCGCTCCTCGTACGGGCCGCAGACGCGCTTGTAGTCGCACCAATCGCATTCGCGATCGTCCGGCGCCGCCGGCAGAAATCCGGCTTCGAGCGATTCCTTGACGATCGCGACAAAATCGCGCGCCGACTGCCGCGCTTGTTCGTTCATCTCGACCACGCGCTCTTCATAACCGCCGGCCGCCGTGCAGTAGTAAAGCCGCCCGGCGTAAATTTGCTCGCCGAGCACGCGCTCGGCTGCGAGCGCGTACAGCACCGGCTGTAGCGTTTTGCCGCCGCCGATCACGAAATGCTTCTCCGCGCGCACTTTGCCGGTCTTGTGATCGGTCACGCGAATTCGCCCGGCGGGATCGCGTTCGAGCAAATCGATCGAACCGCGCAGGCTCAGTCCACCGTCAATCGCGACCGGGGCCGGCGAGCTGTTCGGATCCGCTTGCGTGCGATCGTGTAACCCGAAGCCGAGCTCGAACCATTCGGGCCGCCAATGTTCGGGATCCTCGGCCGCGCGCCGCATCCATTCGCGCAAATCGGCGCGGATACTTTCCATTCCGTCCAGCCATACGCGCTCGATCGCCGGCGACAGCTCCTCATGCCGCGCCGCCGCAACTTCGTCGAGCTTCTCGTCGAGCAGCGCAGACGCGTCCTCCAAATCTTCGGGCGCGACCGGCAGTACGTCGAGCTCTCTGAGCGCCGACAGGATTTCGTACTGCACCTCCGCAAAAATACTGCCGCGCGTCAGCGGATCGAGCATCTCGATGGCCTCGGGCTCCTCGCGTGGCTCGAGTCGATGAACCGCCTGCAGAAAAAATCGATACGGACATGCCGCGAAATGCTGCAGCGCGGTTGGCGAATATGGTCGCGCGGACAACTGGTGCTTCCCCAACGCCGCGAGCGCCGCCGCGTCCGGATCGACCAGTCCATCGGCTGGCGTCCACCGCCGGAGCCATCGCCGTGCCCGCGCCCGCAGCGCCCGCCCGAGATGGACATTGGCGCCGAGCAGGTAGTTCGCTGCGCCAGTCGTCGTATCCGGATCGGCGTCCACAAGCTTCTCGAGCACCGCCAGATCGAATTCCGCGTCATCGATCGCGTCGGCAGGGTTGGCGGGCGCCGGCCATGAAAGCCGTGTCGCCGGCTGGGACGCCGCGCGACTCGCCAGTTCATCGAAGCCGGGCAGGCGACCCTCGGCCGCGCGCAGAATTTCCAGCGCGTAGAATGACGGCACTCGCGGACGGCCCTGGTCGAGATCGACGCGCGGATAGGAAAACATCACGCGCGCGCGCGCCGCACCGGCCGCGATTTTGAGCGCGAGCCGCTCCGCGCCGACCCGCTGCTCGTTGCGCACAAGATACGGGCTCAGCCGCGCACGCGCCGAGTCGGAAAGAATCGGATCCTCGGTCAGCTTGCGCGGAAACATTCGCTCGGCGAGACCCGGGACGATTACGACGTCGAACTCCATGCCGCGCGCGCGATTCGGCGGCGCGACGAATACCGCGCCGTAGCGGCGCACGCGCCGCGGAGCTTCCAGCCGCCCGAGCCGATCGTTCAACACCAGGCGCACTTCGTCGAGCCCGACCGGACCGACCGGCGCCATCGGCTCGAGCTCCGCCAGCGCGGCGAGGACCGGCTCGCGATCGCGAATCGCCAGGTCGACCAACCCGCGCAGAAACTTGAGCCAGTCGCCCCACGGCGCATCGCGCGGCGCCGCTTCGAGCACCGAAATTATCGGCATCGCCACTTCGCCGAGATGCGCGAGGTCAAGGATTCGGCGTTCCAGGCCCGCCGCGCGTGCGTCGTCGTCGGCCAGTTCCGCGCGTCGTGCGGCGAGTTCGTTGCCCAGGCCCGCGAGTCGCTTGCGCCATCTCGCCGCGCTTCCAATCACGGCAGCGTCGACCAGCAACCGCTCCCATCGCCAGGGCGCCCGCGCGGTTCCATCGACGACCGGGACCGGATCGGAGACGTCAGGATCATCAGCGGTGTCGGCAGCCGCGTTGCCTTCAACTTCGAGATCCGATTCCAGCGATACGGGCGCGAGTTCCGCGTCGGGGCTGATCGTCGGCTGGTCTTCGCGCTGCCGATCGGGGTAGGGCACTTGAGCCAGCGATAAATATTCACCGAAGCGGCGCGCCGAGAGATTCTCCGCGGCACAGGCCAGCAGCGCCAGCAATGCGCGTCCGCCTGGCTCGGGCCGCCGCGTCCCGCGCGCGAAGTAGGCGGGGATGTCGGCGCGGGCGAGCGCTTCCTGCAGGTACGGCGCGTAGCGAACGGGGTCGTGCAGCAGCACGGCGATTCGATCGAACGGCACACCACGCCGCGCTTCGGCCGCGATTCGGCGCGCAATCTCGACGCACTCGTGCATTTCGCCGGGTGCGGAAATCATCGTCACGGTTTCGTCAAGTTCGCGCTCGGGCGGTGCGGTATCGGCGAACAGATGCATCTGCAGACGTTCAAGCGAGGGCGCGATTTTTTCGTTTTCGTTGACCGTCGGTGACAACGCAGTCGCGCGCACGCCGAGTGCATCTTCAAGAATCGTTTGAACGGGCGAGTCGCCCGCAGGAATCGTGGCGAGAATCGACGGCGAGCGCACGGCGAGCGCCGCAATAAAGTCGCGATCGAGGGCACTATCGACAGAAGGATCAAGGAGCAGAATCGGTAGGCCGACGAAGCGGGGCGGATCTTTCGCCAGTGCGGCGCGCGTCGCGACCTTCAGCATCCCGGCGCGATCGATCAGTCTCGCGTCCGCCAGCTCGGTGTCGAATTGCGCGAGCGTTGCGGCAATCGCCTCGCCGGCACCGCCTGGCGCACGTAATTTGTCAACGCCGGCGTCGTTCCATCGAAGCTCGATCAGAGTCCGCGCCAGCGCACGCGAAAAGCCGGGAAGATTGAGCACCGGCGCGAAATGCGCGAGCGCTCCCGACGGCGCCAGGCGAAAGACCGCGCGCGCCGCGACCGCCTCTGCGGCGAGTCCGTCCGCAGGCGACAGGCCGGCATCGGCGAGCTGCTCGGCGGCGAGCAGGCCGACCAGTCGGTTTAGCGTCAGGCGATGCACCCCGAGTATCGCGCCGCGCGGGACCGCGAAGGCGCGCACGAGGTCGTCGGCGGCTTCCTTGACCGACGCTAACACGAGCACTTCGCTCGCCGGCGGCTGCGATTCCAGCCAAGCGCGCGCGGCGGCGATACGCTCGGCAGAACGCTCCGCGATTACGATTTCACGAGAAACTGGCATCGGCGCGG
>JBOHWI010000393.1:0-2389 GCA_050736675.1 Binatus sp. (SeqCode) | reverse complement strand
GCATCAGCTGGGTCATGAAGACTACGACCAAGTCCTCTTTCGGATCCACCCAGAAAATCGTTGAAGCCGCGCCGCCCCAGTAATACTCGCCGCCGCCGAGCGCGCCTGCCTCGACCTGTCCGAGCGTCATCGCGAAGCCCAGTCCGAAGCCGACGCCTTCGTACGCAGTCTCCGAGAATGCGCCGATCGCCATACCGCTCAAGTCTTTGCCGCCCGCCAGGTGATTACGATGCATCAACTCGATCGTGCGAGGCCCCAGAATGCGCGCGCCGCCCAACTCGCCGCCCAGCCGCAGCATTTCGCAAAAGCGAAGGTAATCGGCGGCAGTGCCGGTCAGTCCGCCGCCGCCTGAGAAGAATGTCGGCTGCTTCAGATAGCTACTGCGCTCCGGATCGTCGAACAGCTTTAGCGTCTTGTCGGCCTGCCGCTCATAGTTCGCCGCAAAGCGATCGGCTTTGCGCGACGCCACCATGAAGGACGTGTCCTTCATGTCGAGCGGATCGAAAATGGTCTCCTGCAAGTATTGGTCGAAGCGCTTTCCAGAGATCGCCTCGACCAGGTAGCCGCACACGTCGGTCGACAGCGAGTACATCCAGTGCTCGCCCGGCTGATAGCGCAGCGGCACCTTCGCAAGTTTCTCCACGAATCCTGCCAGCGTCTCGCCCGGCCCGCGCATAACACCCAGCTCGCGATAAACGCGGTCAACCGGATGATTCGTGGCGCCATAGGTAAGACCGCCGGTATGGCTGAGCACGTGACGCATCGTCATCGGCCGGGCCGGAGCCTCGGTCTCGATGCCCGCGCCTTCGCCTGAGATCCACACCTTTTGATCGCGCCACGCCGGGATGAAACGCGTCACCGGATCGTTGAGCTGGAAGTGACCCCGTTCGTAGAGGGTCATCAAGGCCACCGACGCGATCGGCTTGGTCATCGAATAGAGACGGAAGATCGTATCGTCGGCCATCGGCTTGCGGCGCTCGCGATCCATCAAGCCTTGCGATTTGAAGTAGGCAACGTGGCCGTGTCTCGCTACCAGAGTCTGGCAACCCGCGATTTTGCCGGGGGCGATGTAGTTCTTGTCGAGGTGCTCGGTAATCCGATTGATTCGTTCGGGCGCGAATCCGGCCCGCTTGGGTGCCAGTTCCATAAAGCCTCTCCTCAGTTGCGTCGATCCGCTTGATCCTAAAAGTAAATCGGATCCACGTACAAGCCGCGAGTGGCCGCGCCCGGCGGCTCCGGGATTCCGAATGAAATCACCACGTACTGTTCCAGCTCGCCGGCTAGCGCGCGCACCCGCTCGTATCCCGCCGACGTCGCCGACGTGAAGAGCGACAGCCGATCGAGACCGCGGCCCGCCAGCCATCCGCATTGCGCGCGCAAAAGTGATTCGAACTCGTCCTCCGCGCCCGGGACAAATCCCCAATCCAGCGCAAGACCACGCCGCGACTCGACCCGACTTCCTTTTGACTCGATGATGAACCGCACTGTGTCGCCCGCCGGCCACACTCCAACCACCGCGCGATCCGTCATCCGCGCGCGATCCCAGCAGTAGTCGCGCGGCGAGCGTTCGACCCGCGCAGAGAAAGACTCCATCGTGTATGGCAGGTACATCTCGTCGCGTTCGTGCGTCGCATTGAGAATCTCGACGATTCGCGCCGCATCGCGCGGCGTGGCGGGCCGCCCGACTTGGGGGCCGGCGAACGACGCGCATAAGAGTTGCGCGCGAATCTGATGCATGCTCCATCGCGGTGCCCCGGCGAATCCTCGCAGCATCGCCGCGTTGTCCACCGACACATACGCAGTGCTGCCGTCCGACGATCCTTCCGGGAACTTCTCGTCGAACATGCGATTTATCGCTCCCCACAGGCCTTTTTTCTGATGCTCCGGAAGTATTCGCAAATGCGCGAATGCGTCGATGCGATAATCGCGGCCGCCGACCCGCACCGTATGGCGCGCCGCTACATTGACTCCTGCCGGCTTTCCATCGACGAGACCCAGCGCGACGAGGAAATTGTCCATCAGCCGCGTGAACGCAAAGTAATCGTCGCCGCGCTCGATCGTCATCGTGGTGCCGTCGCCCAGCACGATCGGGCATCGCCGCTCCATATCCGCGAGCACAGCGGCGTCCGCAATCGTCGCCTCGCGCGACATCACGTCGAAATCGAGGATACGCTCGCGGCTGAGTGCGGTTATGCGATGTGGCTCATGCGCCTCGACCTCCAGCGACAGTCGAAATTTTTTGTTGCTCGCCGTTTCGACCACGACTGCGACGTTGAAGTCCGGCGCCTGCTCGACCGACGCCACCTTGAAATCCCCGTAGGCCTGCCGGCACCGCTGCCATCCTCCCGTGAGCACCTCGTGCCGATAGGGGAACGGTGCGCGCACCGAC
>JBOHWI010000392.1:0-1855 GCA_050736675.1 Binatus sp. (SeqCode) | reverse complement strand
GATGTGCTGAATCGGAGAGGCCCAGCGGGAGAATACCGCGTCTGAGATCTTTTCAAGTTGCGGCAGGAAATCGCCGCCTTGAGTGATCATTCTATCTGCCGCGATATTCTCACGGACTAAGTCTTTCGCGAATGCGGCAGCCATCGCAGCGACTCCGTCGCGCGTCACCTCGAAATGGAACTGGAAGCCGTAGGCTTTGTCGCCGTGCCGAAACGCCTGGCACGGCGTTTTTTCCGATGATGCCAACGAAACGGCGCCCGGTGGAAGCTCGAAAATGTCGCCGTGCCAGTGAAACGGCGTCATCGTCAACGGCAAACCGCGCAGGAGCCGATCATCCCTGGCCGTATCGTCGAGGCGAATCGAATGCCATCCAATTTCCTTGCCGTTGGGGTTACGGTCCACCTTGGCTCCCAGAGCCGCCGCGAGAATCTGCGCGCCCAGGCATACACCGAGCACCGGCAGGTTCGATTTTATCGCGTCTTCGATCAGGCGCATCTCGTCGCGCAGCCACGGATAACGGTCGGTCTGATAGACGCCCATCGGCCCGCCCATCACGATCAAACCGCCTGCCCCCTTCATGCTCGACGGCACGGGCTGGCCGTCGTTGACGTGCACGTACTGCCATGCGAGTGCCGCGCCTTCGAGCGCCTCGGCGATGTTGCCGAGGTTCTCGACCGTGTGATGCTGCAGTACGTAAATTTTCGCCATAACTACTACAGTAAAGTGCCGCGCCGGGTGCGGCCGAGATGCGCGTAGGCGCGCTGGGTCGCGACGCGTCCGCGCGAAGTGCGCGCCAGGAAACCCTCCTGCAGCAGATAGGGTTCGTAAACTTCCTCGATAGTGTCGGATTCTTCGCCCACCGCCGCAGCCAGGCTGTCGACGCCAACGGGGCCGCCGTCGAACTTGTCGATTATCGCGCCGAGGATCGCGCGGTCCATCTTGTCGAAGCCGGCCGTATCGATCTCGAGCAGCTCGAGAGCTCCCAGCGCGATTTCGCGCGTGACGACCGGCGCCTCGTTGACCTGCGCGAAGTCGCGCACGCGGCGCAGCAGGCGGTTGGCGATGCGCGGCGTGCCGCGCGAGCGCGAGGCTATTTCGGTGGCCCCTTCTTCGTTGATGCTCACCTTAAGCAACGCGGCGGAGCGGCGCACGATCTCGCCGAGTTCGGCGTGATTGTAAAAGTCGAGATGGAAATGCTGGCCGAAGCGGTCGCGCAGCGGCGAGCTGAGCAGGCCCGAGCGCGTAGTCGCGCCCACCAGCGTGAACGGATTGACCGACAGCTTCATCGTGCGCGCGCCCATCCCCTCGCCCACCACGATATGAAACTCGAAGTCTTCCATCGCGGAGTAAAGGCGCTCCTCGACGACGCGCTGCAGGCGATGGATCTCGTCGATGAACAGCACGTCGTGCGCTTCGAGATTGTTCACGATTGCGGCAAGGTCGGCGGCGCGTTCGATCGCGGGACCGGAGGTGACGTGAACGTTGACGCCGAGCTCGCGCGCGATGATATGCGCGAGCGAGGTCTTGCCGAGGCCCGGCGGACCCGAGAAGAGCACGTGGTCGAGCACCTCGGCGCGGCCGCGGGCGGCAGTGATCGACATGCCGAGAATTTTCTTGTTGCGCTCCTGGCCGATGAATTCGTCAAGTGCGCGCGGGCGCAGCGCGAGGTCGAGGCGGCGGTCGTCCTCGTGGCCGACGCGCGCGGTGAGCCGCCCTTCCACTGCCGGAGCGGCGAGGGCCGCCTTCTCGCGTGGATTACTTTTCGCCAAGCAGCACCGCCAATGACTTGCGAATGAGGACTTCGGGATTTTGTGCGGCGCCGGCATCGGCCGCCACTACCGCCTCAACCGTACGC
>JBOHWI010000391.1:0-5065 GCA_050736675.1 Binatus sp. (SeqCode) | reverse complement strand
GCAGATGACCAGGCTTTGTGCGTGCAAGTCCAGCGGTTCGGGATGCGCGATTTGCTTTGGATGCGTCCTGGGCTTCATCTGCCGAGCAGCTCCGCGTCGAGCACCCGGCCAAGTTTCTTTAGCTCGGCGCGGCCGATCGCCGGCGTGAACATCATCGGAAGATTGATCGTCGGCAGTCCCGCGTCCGCGAACCGCGGCGCGGCGAGTGCCGCTTGCTCGTGCGCGGCGTTGCGGCGTATCGCCAGGCGGGCATGGCCGCCGAGCGGACTCATCGCGGCGAGCTCGGAAGTGTCGAACAGCAGGTCGGGGACGCAGTTCATTACGGCCGCGACGGTGCCGATGCCGAGCCGCTCGCGAATGGTGGCGGCGGTTTCAAGCGCCTCGCGCACCGCGAGATCCTCCGGCGTCATCGTGATGACGGCGCCGAATCGCGTCGGGTCGGCGAGAAAAGTGTCGATCGAGTCGGCCAGGCGGTTCAGCGTCCCGGCCGGCGCGATTCCTTTGACGCCCGCCGAGACCGAGAGCAGTTCGACGGCGCTGCCCGACGCGGGCGCGTCGATCACCAGGTAGCGATCCTCGAGCGCCGCGTCGCCCGCCATGATCCTGAGTCGTTCGAGCAGCAGAAAGGCCTCGAGACCCGGCAGCGCCGCGGTGACGTAGCCGAAAGTGCGGCTGCGGAGCATCCGGCGCGAGATGGCGCGAATCGGCACGATGCGCTCGATGAAGGCTTCGAGTTCGGCGCGCGGCGTCAGCGCGACTACCTCGAGCGCATCGGTCACTTTGACGGGGGCCGAATCATCCGGGATCGCGCCGAGCGCGGACGCCGCGGACAGGCGGCGGTCGAGGTCGGCGAGGGTGGTCGGCCGCCGGCGCGAGAGAGCGATTGCCAGGGCGGCGGCGACCGTGCTCTTGCCGGTGCCGCCTTTGCCGGTTACGAACAAGACCCGCGGCAGCTTCATCGGCTAGAATGTAGGGGGCTAGGCGTCGGCAGTAAACCGTGAGCGAAGATAGACCAAAGATCGACTCGATGTTGATCGCCATACCGCCCGCGCAGATCGTGCTGTTCAAGTCGATCGTCGAGTCGTACGACAACCTCGCGACGCTGCGGACCGAAGATCCCGTGCGGCACCATCTGCGGATCTACTTCGCGGCGGATTCGCGCGCCGAAGTCGAGGCGATGCTCGCGTCGTTGGCGGCGCAGTTCGAGCTCGAGCGGCTCGCGTGACCCTGCGCACGATCTTCAGACATAGAGTCATAGGATGAGCTCCTTCCTCACCTCCCGATGCTCGGGTCGTCGGGATGACAAAATGGGGCGCGTCGTGGGTTCGCGGGGCGAGACGCGCGAAAATGACAAAATATGGCAGTGGCGGCTTAAGCTTTGGTCAAAAGGAGCCACTGGCGAGATTGCATCATCGGGGCACGCTGGTTATTAGTTCAGTTACTTTGACGGGAGGGCTTTTGAGCTACATTGAGGTAGGATTTTCATACAGTAAGTATCATTTGTGCTACTGTTGGCTCTTGACACAAATCGTTAGCCTTATTACATTAACGCTCGACACGTTGGATTATGATGTGTTTTCGCATCACAGATTGTCCTTGGCGGTTCCTGTTGTTGCACGTTTGCCATACAGAAGGACAAGTGATACGAGAATGAGTCATCAGGATCACGGGTCGTAATTCAGATCGCCGTTTTGGCGAGCGGATCCTGAGGGGTCGTATATGAAAAAGAAGTTCGGCAGATCACGTGGCCAGATTATGGTTCTGTATGCGGGGATACTCGCAGCGCTGCTCGGCGCGGTCGCTCTCGGCACCGACGTCGCGGTGATGTACACGAACTGGCAGCAGACACAGAAGACCGCCGACGCGGCCGCACTCGCAGGCGCGAATTTCCTGAGCGGTATAACCTATACGGGCACCGTCGCCGCCGGCTGCAGCGGCGACGCCGCGAAAGAGGCGGCGTGCACGTACGCGGTCAACAACGGATTAACCTCCAGCCAGGTTAATATCACCGAGCCGACCACAACGACTATTAAAGTGGTGGCGACACAAACCGGGCTTCCGTATTTCTTCGCGAGGGCGGTTGGCATGAAGACGTACGACGTATCCGCGACCGCGGTCGCGAATTCCCCCGGGCCGGTAGGAACCGTCAATCAGGGTCTGTTCCCAGTCGGACTTCAATGTAATTCCCCATGCAGTTCTATCAACCTTAATCCGGGTCAGGGTGCAACGTTCGGCCAGAAGTTTGACGGCGGTCTGCTGCCGGGTAACTGGGGATGGTTGGCTCCTGACGGACCAGGCGTTCCTAATCTGGCTGAAGACATCACAAATGGTGCTTCAACCTCGTACTCGGTCGGCGATCCGATTGGCACTAAGCAGGGCAATGTAGGAAACGCGGGGCCTGTCAAGTCCGCCTTCGCCGCCAGGATTAAGAGCTGCCCTACCGTTAGCCCTGATCCTTGCGCTGACGGCGGCAACCCAACGAATATCCCGGCGGGCGATCCCTGCCTGATAGTTGTGCCGGCGGTGGATTTTGGAGCGAACCCGCTAGTGGTAGAAGGGTTTGCTGAGATTTATTTGGAGGGCGATACTACCTCCAAAAATATTGACGGATGTTTCATAAGTTCGATCGCCGGCGATACCATTACGAGTTCAACGGCGCCTGGTCTCGGCACGAATGCGGCTCCCGTGCTGATCCAGTAGCCAACGGCAAGGTAAAGTTCTTAATGTTGAATCAATCTGATCTCAAGTGGAATGCGAACCTAATTTTCAATTCGCCTCAGCTCCGCAGGAGCCGAATCAGCCGCGGGCAGTCGATGGTTGAGTTCGCGCTGGGCGCGACGGTGGCGCTGGCGGTGATGATACTTGGAGTCCAGTTTGCGATCATCGGACAAGCGGCTTTGGCGGTCAGCCAGGGATCGTCCGCGATCGCGCGTTACGTCGCAATCAATTCTGCGGCATTGGGCACAACTAACGGCTCGGTCAAAGGCAGCGCCTTGCCCGCCGCGGCGAGCAACCTGTTGTCCCCAACCATCAAAACCAACGGCGGCGCCGATCTAACCATAACGGTCGCTTCCTTCACCGGAACCGGCGCCAAAGAGAGTAATCCGCCGGTGGCGAGCGTCGATCGAGTGGTCATCAGTCTCAGTTACGACGCAAAGGCCGGCGGTAAGATCGTACTGCCGACAAAAACCCTGCTGGGGCTCACGTTTCCAACGACCTTGGCCTCGTCTGCCTCGCAAATGTACGAGTGAGCAGGAGGTGGGGTCGGATGGTCCGGCGGGAGGACGAAGAACATGACGCGGACAGAGAAGGCCCACGCGTACCTTGTAGGTCACCCCGGGGAAATGTTTTGCGATCAATGCCTCGCGCACCGGGTGGCTGAGCCCGCCAAGCCAATGGCTCAGACAATGCAAAACCTGGGAGCGATCTTTCAGCGCAGTCTTCGCCGCGGGCCCGGGACGTGCGCTGTCTGCGGAAACCAGAAGGACGTGACGGCATTCGTCGTTTGACGAAGACCGAGTCTTTCACAGCAGTTCGCGAGAGCATTTGGACCGCTCTCCCGGCGATTTCCCAGGATTTCACTGCAAAATCTCCGAGATGATGGCTTTCAGCCTGCGAAATTGCGGGCTGGGAGTCGTCGCGCACGCTTTGAAGCAGGCTGTTGGTTAAATTGCCGGGCTGCCTGATTTCGAGCTACAACAAGACGCTTTCACGCTACAAGCAGTAGCATTTTCGCCACATCGCTGATATTATCCTACTTAAAGACGAGCAACCGGGCGGAGTTTTCTTTGCTGCCTGGTTGGCATTCCGGTTGCTTCGTTTGATGGGCCGACCGGCTTAACTGCGACGCGGGTGCGTCTCGGAGATGCGGGCCAGCCGATCCTCATGTCTGTCGATCTTAGCGCGCGAACGCAGAGGAGTGGCGTATGAGAAAGATATTCAGAAGTTCCCGCGGCCAGATGGCGGTTTTGTATGCCGGAGTGGCCGCGGTCCTGCTCGGCGCGGTCGCTCTCGGCTCCGACGTTGCAGTGATGTACATGAATTGGCAGCAAGCGCAGAAGACGGCGGACGCCGCCGCGATTGCGGGCGCGAATTTCTTGACCGGCATCAGCTTTGCGGGCACCGTCGATTCCACTTGTACCGCTCAATCGGACGACGCGGAGAAAGCGGCTTGCACTTATGCCGTCAAAAACGGCATACCCGCCACCACTCTTACGCTGAGCGAGCCGACCTCGACCAGCTTGAAGGTGGTGGTGACGGAAACCGGCCAGCCATACTTTTTCGCCAGGGCGATCGGCCTCAGAACCTACGATATAAAAGCCAGCGCCACGGCGCAGGGGCCCGGCAATATCGGCACCGTTCCGATAGGTATATTCCCGGTTGGACTGCAATGCAACTCTCCGTGCAATCTGTCCAACTTCGATCCGGGTCAACCGATTGCCTTCGGCCTGAAGTTTGTCGGCGGCCTGGCGAACGGCAACTGGCAATGGCTGTCGCTCGGCGGAACCGGCTCCTCCGTGCTGGGCCAAAACGTCCAGAACGGCGCCACTGGCTCATATTCGATCGGCGACACGATCCACTCCGAACCCGGCAACAAAGGCAATTCGAATCCTGTGCGTAGCGGCCTGGCGGCCCGGTTCGCCCAGTGCCAGTCCATCTCTGAACCATGCACTACCGCCGCAGCGAACCCGACCGATATTCCGGCCGACGATCCATGCCTGGTGGTGGTGCCGGCGGTTAACTTCGGCGGGTGCGGCGGTAACTGCACGATGGCAATCGAAGGGTTTGCGCTGATTTACCTGGACTCAACCAGCAGCGCGACACAGATCAACGGATGCTTCGTGAGCACGGTCAAGGAAAATACGATCGCAAGCGCCACCGCGCCGGCACTTGGCGGTTTAGTGGTGGACGCGCTGATCCAATAGGGATGGGGAAAGGTTCTATGTACAATCGATCAGATGCAAGGCAGAGTGCGCGCTTGGGCCGTATTTCGTCGCGGCTGCGCGGGAGTCGAATCAGCCGGGGGCAGTCGATGGTCGAGTTCGCGCTGGGCGCGACGGTCGCG
>JBOHWI010000390.1:0-7190 GCA_050736675.1 Binatus sp. (SeqCode) | reverse complement strand
GGTCGGCGCGAGCCGAAGGTGAGCGACGGGAGAGGTGCGATGCGTGCTGTCGCAACCGAGGCTCGTTTGCCTGTTGCAGTAAGTCAGATAGTGGTGCTGCGGTCTAACGGGCGGCGCCGGTATCCTAAATATTGAGGTTAGAGGAGTCGGCGTGTGTGCGATGTACGGCGTTGCACCTCTCCCGGCGGCACCGCTGCGCGGCTTTCGCCGACCTCTCCTCGGACAAGGAGAGGTTAGGATCTATTCCGCGATGCGTTCGTGCTGCGCTATCTGCGCGCGCGCCGGCTTGCGCGCGGCGACAGTTGCCTCCGCGGCGGACGGCTGACGGATCAAGATGCCCAGCGGCGCGAGATTCAGCTCGGTGGCGCATTCTTCGGTCGCACGATGCGCGACTCGTCCCGCCTCGACCATCGCGGACGCTATACACACCGCGCCGGCCATCGTGAGCGCCCCGAGGCCGAGCGCGATCTCAGGGAATCCCGCCAGTGCCACGGCCGCCGCGCTCGCCACGCCTGCTACTAGAGCGATCGTGCCGATTCGTGTCAACTTTATTCGCGCGAGTACGTGATTAGTGACCTTGCCCGCCTCGTGCTCTTCGTCGGCGGTCTTCAGCTCGATTCGCGTCCACGGATTCGGGCGCACTTCGAGGTCATAGTCGTTCCATCCCGCGTCGATAATGGCGCCGTGCCCGGTGCGCGCGAACAGCTTCAGCATCTTGTCCATCAGGCGGTCGCGCGAGATGCTCTCGTTGTTCCAGTAGTCCAGGCGCACGGTGCGCCTGAGCCAGTTGATCGTCGCGCGCTGGCGCACGGCGTCGCCGCCGGCGAGTCCGGTCAGGGCTTTCGCCCGCGTTTTGTATCGCGTCATCGTCCGCACCATCGGTCCCGTGTAAGCAAGATACGCGATCAGAAGCCGCGCTGTGAAACTCTCGTGGGATTTCTCGAGCGGCGCATGCCAAGCATAGTAGAGCGCCCAAATCGGCCCGAGCGCCAGCATCGCGGCGGCAGGAATCAACGAGACGCCAGGAACAATCGACGTGACCATCGCGATTGCCGAGAGCACGGTCCATTCGAGCGTCTGCGGCAGAACTTTGGCCAGCGTCAGGCCGGGATCGAACAGCGACTGCGCGCGCGCGGTTGCGTTCCACAGCACTCGTTTGCGGTTGCCGCCGGGAATCGTGCGCGCCAACCCGGGGATCGTGCCGCGCCACGCGATTTGGCCCATCACATTAAAGCGCTCGGGATACTTGGGATACAGCATCGCCTCGGCGCGCCCGTAGCCGCGCTGTTGGCCGTAGTAAGCCTTGATAGTGTTGCGCCGGAAGTGCCAGACGAACGCGGCCGGCGAGAATCCCAGCTTGAAGCCCGCATCAAGCATTCGCCAGCAAATATCGACGTCGTCGCCCGCGGTCCTGAATTGCGGATCGAACCCGCCAATCTTCGCGAGCGCCGCCTTCGAGAAGACCATGTTGCAGCCCGCCAGATGCTCCGCGCGATCCTCGGCGACCAGCACGTGGCATGGCGCGCCCGGTGACGCGGCGCAGCTCGCCTCGATCCAGCCGTCTTCGTGCGGCGCATAATTCGGTCCGCCGCATCCGTCGAAGTTGTTCTCGACCATCGAGCGCATCATCAACGTCAACCAGTGCGGATCGACGACGCAGTCCGAGTCGGTGTACGCGATAAATTCGCCGCGCGCCGCATGCATCCCGACGTTGCGGGCAACGCTCAGTCCCTTGTTGGGCTGGCGGATGAGCCGAAACTCGGGGAAGTCCATCGAGATGTCCGCGGTCTTATCGCGCGAGCCGTCATCGACGATGACGACCTCGAAATTCGGGTAATCCAGGCGCCGCAGCGACTCCAGGCATGGCCGCATCGTGCGCTCGGCGTTGTACGCACAAATTACGACCGACACCATCGGCATCTTCGCCGGTCCCGGCGGGCAGGTGCCGTTGAGCGTCACGAACGGCATCACGTCCGACGCGCGCATCATGCGCACGCCGAGCCAGTCGTGAGAAACCGGAGCAGGAACGGGAGGAGCAACCACGCCAGCCGCACCCGTGCCAAACGCCACTGCTACCGCTTCGTCCTGCCCCGGCGATGCATCCCGAAATTCGATCACCACCGGCCGCGCTTCCGCGACGTTGTGCAGGGCAACGACGAAATCGCGAATCTCGACCGGCGCGAGTGCAGGAATTTCCGCGTAGAGAAAATCTTCTTCTAATATCGAAAGCGCCCGCGTTTCCGGGCGCACCTTTATTCCAACGATCGCTTCGGGCGCCCGTCCCTTGATTGTCTTCACGACGGCGCGCACGCGACGCCGCGCGTTTTCGAGTCCCCCGGCGCGCAGGGCGTCCTGGCCGACTTCGCAATCGAGAATGTAACCGGCCAGCGCCGGATGCCGGCTGAAAATATTCGCCGTATGCGCGATGCGCGAGACCACCGACTTCCATCCGCGGCGGTTCGCGAATTCATCCGCAGTGATTCGCAACTCGACCATCGCGACCAGCCCCGACTGCGCTGCGATGTCGAGGCAGGGCTGCGACTGCGCCTCCGTCAGTACCAGTCCGGTGGCATGCGCGCCGCGAAGATCGTCGAGCCGCTTTCGTAGTTTGAGTTTCTGTCCGAAGTCGAGCGTGCCGCTCACGTCCGCCAGCCGCATCGCTTTGAAAAAGAACTTCTGTCCGGCACGGGAAAGAAATTTACCGTGTGGGCTGATGCGATGCGTGGAGCCAGAGTCGGTAAGCATGGATGTGGGCGTCCTCTCGATAGGGGACGTAAGTGCCAGAGCCATGCCACGCGAAAAATTCAGTAATTATGTGGTGTTTTCCGCACGAGACCGACCTGCGCAAACCAATTGGGATGAGCGGTGTACGATTTGCGCCTCGCGAGAACAACATCGCAATTCGCACGGTGCAAAATCAGGCACAGTGCCGCCCCAATGCGCACACCCGATTGGTTATTTTGCGAGCCGCGTCGCGCGCGCGATGCTCGCCAAGATTTACGATTGGTTCACCGAGGGCTTCGACACCGCCGACTTGAAGGACGCCAAGGCCCTGCTCGACGAACTAAACGGATGACAACAGCCGCCCTTTGTACCATTAAGCACGACGTGGGAGTATGCTCGCGTGGCTGACGAGCAAAATGACCGTTCCATGCCCCCCTCCACACCGAGCTGTAGCGCCGATCCTACTGGACGAGAGCTGAAGGCATTGCTGACCAAACCCACGGAGACTCTCATGAGCACTGCAAAGCTGATTACCATGTACGGGTCGCCTTGGTCCGAACGCGTCCGTTGGGCTTTCGCATTCAAACGGTTCCCATACGAGAAACAGAGCTACCACGCTGGTTTCAACGAAGAAGAATTGAAGAAATCGACTGGCCAGGCCCTGGTGCCGGTCTTGCTTACCGATGGAAAAGTGATTCCCGACTCGATCGCAATTCTCGATTGGCTCGAGGATGCCAAGCCCGAACCGGCTCTCTTGCCGAGATCGGAGAGTGACCGCGTTCAAGTGATACTGTGGGAGGAGCTGATGGACGAGGTGCTGGGTCCGCAAGCCCGGACGTTGCTCGTCGGTCGCCTTCTCCGTTCGAGCGAGCCCAAAATGCAACAAGGCGGAAAATACTTTGCGACGAAGTTCGGCCACTCACCATCGGCGGAGGAGCATGCCAGGCTCAAAGTGAAGCGGGTTTTGCAAAGCCTTAAGCATACGTTGAGCGGACGTGAATACCTGGTCGGCAACACATTCACGAGGGCAGACCTGGTCACGGCGTGCATGCTGATGCTTCTGAAGCCGCCCCCTGATGAACTTTTCTTCATTTCCACGGCAGAGAAGCCGAGTTATACGGAGCCGCTGGCTCAAGATTCGGCCTATGCCCCGATATTCGCCTGGCGAGACGAGATGTACAGAAGGCACCGAGGCGAGGCCGTTAAGCCATAGATTGCCGAAGAGTACCCGCGATCTGGTGAGCCGTCTAATTACTGAATCATGCGGCAAGTGGATGCGCTCCTGGAATTCTGGTTTGGCGCTGGAGATACGCCGTCTGCCGCACGCCGGACGTTGTGGTTCGCACAGAATCCGGACTTCGACCGGTCGTGCGAGACGCGTTTCCGCGATGATTATGAGGCGGCGGCAGCGGGCAAGCTGGATAGCTGGAAGGATAACGCGCGCGGATGTCTTGCGCTGATCCTGCTGCTCGACCAGATCCCGCGAAATGTCTTTCGCAACTCGCCGCGCGCCTTCGCTACCGACCGGAAGGCAGGTATCGCCGCCCGCCACGCGATCGAGCGCGGCTACGACCGGGAGCTTACACCCTGGCAGCGTATGTTTTTATGCATGCCCTTCCAGCATAGTGAGGAGTTGGACGATCAGCAGGAGTCGATGCGGCTGTCCAGTGAACTGGAGGCCTCGGCTCCTGAAGTCGCGGGTGCTGTTGAATACGCGCGCGCGCATTTCACGATCATTCGACGCTTCGGCCGCTTTCCCCATCGCAACGCTATCCTCGGCCGCGAATCGACGACGGAGGAAGCTGACTTCCTCCGTGATCACGGCGATTCCTTCTAAATCCACAGCATCTTCGGTTACCCGCCTAGTTCGGCAATCAATGCCTTGGCGTCCTTCAGATCGGCGGTGTCGAAACCCTCCGTGAACCAGCCGTAGATTTCGGCGAGCATCGCGCGCGCCCTCTCGCGCTCATGATGTTTTGCTAACCAGCGGGCGAGACTGGTCGTGGCGCGCAGCTCCCACGACTTCGCGTGCTGCTTGCGCGAAATCTCGATCGCGGTAAGGAAGGATTCCTTCGCCTGCGTGGCATTCGATGCGTCCTGGCCCAGTAACAGTTCGCCCTTCAGCCGATGCAGTTCCGCCTCGTAGTAGCTTTGGCCGGTTCTCGCGATGAATTGGAATGACTCGTCGATCATGCCAAGAGCCTCATCGAATCGGCTCATTCGGCCCAGAGCGGTGGCGATGAAGGCGTTACATCGGTCGCTGATGTACTCGGAACCGGCCGCCTTCAACTCCAGCAGATGATGGCTCATTCGCGCGATGCCGCCCTCGAGATCGCCCGCGAGCGCATCGGCCCACCCGAGATAGATCTCGCTTAGGGCGCGGCCGCTGGCGTAGCCCGCTTCGGTCGATAGTAACAGTCTTGCCTCTGCTCGCGCTCTCATTGGCTCAAGATCGCGGCGGAGCTCACAAATATAGGTCGCGAATCCGTGGATATCCGCCAGCATAGTCTTTGGCCCGGAATGCGCGATGGTGGTCGCGATACCCATTCGCTCAGTTGCGCGATCTGGATAACCCATGAACCACAGGCTCCATCCGGAGATGATCCGGTTGTTTTGTCGAGTTCCGCACATCCAGATTGTCTCGGCTTGGGTCGTTTGCTCGGCGCGCTGATGGGTCAGGTCCGTTGCTGGTTTGGCTAAGGATTCCAGCAGCGCCCACCCCCGGTCGAGGCCAGCCGCTGCAAGCTCAAATTCGCCCGAGACCATCCTGGCATAGGCCAACCAGTTCTCCGCCTCTGCACGATGTACGAGACTCCCGTGTTCCTCGGCTCGTGCAATCAGGTCGGCGGCTATCGCCTCCGCCTTGCACACGTCGGGACGGAGTTGCTGAACGAAAAAGATTCCGAAGAGCGCCCACCAACTCTTTTCCCAGTTGATTCCGGGCCGCCGGCAAAGCTCCATTGCGCGCGTATGTGACTGCTCGACTTCAAGCGAAGCGTTGCCCTTGCTGTCACCCATCGGTCCACTGATTGCATTCCTCAGGTCCAACTCCAACTCGGCCCGGCGGTCGTCATCGGGGAGTTTCTGTAGCAGTTCAAGCCCGGTCTCGAACTGCCGGAGCGCTTCGGCATTAGACCCGCGGAAATTGGACTGCCGGAGAGCACGCAAGCAATATTCCGCCCCCTTAGCCGGATTGCCGCTGCGAGCGTAATGATGTGCCAGCCCAGCGAGGTGGTCATTCAGGCTCTCGGAATAGATTGATTCCAACGCGGCGCCGATTCGTTCGTGCAACTGTCGGCGGCGTTCGTTCAATACCGAGTGATAGGCGACGTCATGGGTCAGCGCGTGCTTGAAAATGTACTCGATGTCGCCGACCGCCGGCTGCTCGTAGATGAACTCGCCGAGCTGTAGCGCTGAGAGCATCGGCTCAAGCTCCGCTGCCGGCTTCGCGGCCACATTGCGGACCAGCCCGAGTTTGAACTCGGTGCCGATCACGGCCAGCGTCTGCAGGAGTTCTTTGTGGTCGGCGGTAAGCCGGTCGATGCGCGCGGCGAGAATCGCCTGCACCGTGGGCGGAATCTTGAGCTGGTTCAGCGGCTTGGTCAGCCTCACCGCGCCATTGCGCGTAAGCGCCCCGTCGTCGAACAGTGTCAGCACCGTCTCTTCCATGAAGAAGGGATTGCCCTCGGTTTTTTCAGCGATGAGTCTCTTGAGGTCCGCCAGTTGCGCGTCAGAGCCGAGCAAAGCCGACAGCATCTCGTCGGCGCTCTCCGGGCCCAGGGCATCGAGCCGGAGTTGCGTGTAGTAAGTCTTGCTGTTCCACTGATGCGAATACTCGGGCCGATAGTTCACCAGCAGCAGAATTTTGGCAGTGGCGATCGAATCGGCGAGCAGGTTCAGAAACTCCTGGGTGGCCTCATCGATCCAGTGCAAATCCTCGAAGATCAAGATCAGCGGCTGGTTGAGCGACTCACGCAGTAGGATGCGTTTGATCGCGTCGAGCGTGCGCCGTCTGCGGGTCTGCGCATCCATCTCCGCGAGCGGATCGGCCTTCTCGGCGACACCGAGAAGGCTATAGAGGTAGGGGATCGCGTCCTCGAGCGCGCGATCGAGAATCGCGATTCGGCCGGCAATTTTCTCGCGGCGGGTGCGCTCGTCGTCGGGCGAGGCAATCTTGAAGTAGCCGTGCAGGAGGTCAAGCACCGGCAGGTAAGACGACGCCTTGCCGTGCGAGGCCGAGAAGACCTCCAGCACCATCCAGCCTGATTGATTCTTGGCCTTGAACTCAAAGAACAGGCGCGACTTGCCGGTGCCCGCCTCCGCCATCGCGGCGACGATCTGGCCATGGCCCGCCTTGGCCTGCTCGGCAGCGTGCTTCATCGCCTCCATCTCTCTCTCGCGCCCGACAAATTTGGTATACCCGCGGCCCGCCGAGCGTTGAAGTCGCGTGCGCAGCGGACCGAGGC
>JBOHWI010000389.1:0-6831 GCA_050736675.1 Binatus sp. (SeqCode) | reverse complement strand
ACCTGGCGCCGTTCGAGATAGTGCGTCGGCGCGTGATCGACGACGTGTACGACGGCAAAATGACGGTCGATGCGACGCTCATCATCAGGATCGGCGACGTCGAAGAAACCGAGGCGGCGTCGGGCGTCGGCGTGCTCCATGCGCTCGACGTGGCGCTGCGCAAGGCGCTGCTGAAATATTTTCCGTACCTCGAACCGGTGAAAGTTATCGAGACCTACCAGCATGCGACCGGCGCCTCGACCGAGGCGGACGTCGTGTCGGTGAAGAAATTTACCGACGGCGAGCTGGTGTGGACGACGCTGGCCAAGTCGTCGAACACGATCGAGTCGGCGTGGGTGTCGCTGCTCGACGGCTATGAGTGGCGAATAGTTCAACAGAACGCGCGGCTGCGGCGGATGAATGCGAATCCCAGGTGGTCGAAGCGCTGAAGCGGCGCAATGTCGATGAGCGCGAGTGAGCAAGCCGCAAGCGTCGGCAAGGCGTCGGCGGGCAAGCTGGCGATTTTGTACGACGGCTCGTGCGAGATGTGCCGCGCCAGTCTCGACGGAATCCGGCATTTCGACAACTCGGGGCGGATCGAGCCGCTCGATCTTCATGACGACGAAGTGCGCGCGCAGTTTCCCGACTTGAAGCTGGAGAATCTGCTCGAGGAATTGCACGCGGTGGACGAGAGTGGCCGTGTCTTCCGCGGCGCGCGGGCGATCAACGAAATTCTGCGGCGTCAGCGCGGGCTCAAGGGCTACCTCGCGTACCTGTGGTACATTCCGGGATACCCGTGGTTCGCCGACCGCCAGTACAAGCGGATCGCGGCGTCGCGATATGCGCGCGATGCGCGCGGCCGGCTTAAGGGTCAGGCGGTCGGGGAGCCGTAGCGCGCCTTGTCCGGAATCGCGAGCGCACGGTAAGCTTGACGCTCGCAGTCGTGAAACCATTCCACATCTTCAATTCGCTGACGCGGGCGGTCGAGGAGTTCCAGGCGCAGAGGCCGCCGGAAGCTACCCTCTATTCGTGCGGGCCGACCGTTTATTTGCCGCAGCATCTTGGCAATCTGCGCGCGTACGTTTTTGTCGACAGTCTCCGCCGGACGCTCGAGTTCAACGGCTACACAGTGCGGCACGTGATGAACGTGACGGACGTCGGGCACATGACGGGCGACGCGGACGAGGGCGAGGACAAGATCGAGAAAACCGCACGCGCGCAAGGTAAATCGCCGCTCGAAGTCGCAAACTATTATTTCGAGCAGTTCCGGCGCGATTGCAGCGCGCTGAATCTCGAGCCGCCGCAGGTGTGGTCGCGCGCGACCGATCACATCGGCGACATGATTGCGCTCACCGGGAAAATCATCGGTGCCGGCGTCGCCTACGTCACGAACAGCGGAGTGTACTTTGACGTCGAGAAGTATCGCGGCGGGAATCGCCTCGGGCGGCTCTCGCGCCAGAGCCTCGACGAGCAGAACGCGGCGAATCGCCTCGAGCATTCGGCGGACAAGCATAGCCCGCACGACTTCACGCTGTGGGTGGTCGGCCAGCCCGATCATTTGATGCAGTGGGACAGTCCGTGGGGCCGCGGCTATCCGGGATGGCATATCGAGTGCTCGGCGATGGCGATGAAGTACCTGGGCGAGACTATCGACATCCACACCGGCGGAATCGATCACATCCCGGTGCATCACGAGAACGAAATCGCGCAGTCGGAAAGCGCCACGCACAAGCCGTTCGCGCGATACTTCGTGCACAACGCGTTCCTGGTCGGCAAGGAGGGAACTAAAATCAGCAAAAGCGCCGGCAAGTTCCCGCTGCTGAGCGACCTCGAGGCGGCGGGAATTGATCCGCTCGCGTTTCGGATCTTCTGCTATGGCGCGAAGTACCGATCCGAGATCGCGTTCAACGACGATGCGATCCGCGCGGCGCAGAGCAATCTCGACTATTTCCGGGAGTTCGCGCGCAGCGTCACGGACGACGCTGCGGCCGAGGGCGTCGAGGCGGCAGGCTGGGCAGCGGAGTACTACGAGCGCTTTCACCACGCGATCAACAACGATCTGAACACGCCGCAGGCGATTGCCGTGGCGCTGGAATTAGTCGCGGAAGCATACCGCCGCAAGGATTTCCGGGCGTGGCCGACGCTGCGGGCGTTCGACGGGGTGCTGGGCCTCGAGCTGGCAAAGCATCGCGAGGCGTCCGTCACGGACTCGATCGCGGCGGACGTGCAGCAATTGATCGACAATCGGGCGGCGGCGCGCAAGGCGAAAGATTTCACGCTCGCCGACGAGTTGCGCTCGGAAATCGAGCGGCGCGGCTATGAGGTCAAAGACAATCGCGACGGCACCGCGGCCTATCAACGGCGTCGCGGCTGATGTTTCCGGCCGCAGATTCGCCTTGAATGGTTGCGCGAAAGTCTCTTAGAATCGCGCCTTGACGCATCGAAAAGTGTGCCCAGAAGGAACCGATGGGGATTGAGTTAAAGAAGTTCGACACCAGGCTGCAGGCCGAGGGACCCGAGGTACGCCATCTCGATCCAGCCGCGGCGCCGTTTTACCTGCCGATCGGCGACGAAGTGGAAATCTTCACCGCCGCCTATAAGGCGCGCCTGCCGCTGCTGCTCAAGGGACCAACCGGATGCGGCAAGACGCGTTTCGTCGAGCACATGGCGCATCAACTGTCCTCGCTTGCCAACGGGCCCAATGAGCTGATCACGGTTGCGTGTCACGAGGATCTAACCGGCAGCGACCTGGTTGGACGCTTCCTGATTCAAGCCGACGAGACGGTGTGGGTTGATGGTCCGCTGACGCAGGCGGTGCGGCGCGGCGCGATCTGCTACCTGGACGAGGTGGTCGAGGCGCGCAAGGACACGACGGTGCTGATACATCCGCTGTCGGATCACCGGCGCATTCTGCCGATCGAAAAGCGCGGCGAGACGATCGCGGCGCACGAAGGGTTCCTGCTGGTGATTTCGTACAATCCCGGCTACCAGAGCATCCAGAAAAATTTAAAACATTCGACCCGCCAGCGCTTCGTGACGATCGAGTTCACGTATCCTCCGGCGGACAAGGAAGTCGAGATTATCGCGCACGAGGCGGGCGTCGAGCAGGATATCGCGCAGCAACTCGCGGTGCTGGGCGAGAAGGTGCGCCACCTGAAGGCGTCGGGACTGGAAGAGGGCGTTTCGACCCGCCTGCTGATCTATGCCGGTGAATTGATTCGCCAGGGAATTGCACCGCGACGCGCGGCGACCGTCGCGGTCACGTGGTCGTTGACCGACGAAGCCGACAGTAAGCGCGCGATCGACGAAGTGGTGAAAGCGATCTTCCCCTAAATTTCGGAAAGACTCGTGAATCGACGCGAGCGGCGGGTGGGTAACAAACTAACGAGGTCGCGCAAATGACAGTCTCCGCAAACTTCAAGGCGATATTGGTCTCGGCCACGATGCTCGCGATGCTCGGCACCGGCGGATCCGCGATGGCGCAAAACCTTGAAGGGATCCAGGCGCAGTCGGGACCGCGACTGGATTTTCCGGCCGGGCTGGCGACCGACGGCCGCGCGGTTTACGTCGCGAACAGCCGCAACAATACGGTCGAGGCGATCGATGCGGCGACCAGAACGATGCGCATCGTTGCGGGCAAGCTTTTCCAGCAGGGCAGTAACGACGGGGGCGGCGATTCGGCGCGCTTCAACAGTCCGGACGGGATGACGATAGTCGGGCAGGACCTTTATCTTTGCGACACCAACAATTCCGACGTTCGCAAGATTAACGTCGCCGGCGGGACGGTCACCACGGTTGCGGGGACAGCAAATATATCCGGCACCGAAGACGGCACCGGCGCGGGGGCGCACTTCAACCTGCCCACGCAAATCACCACCGACGGGACGTCGCTATACGTGGCCGACAGCGATAACAACACGATCCGGCGCATCTCGCTCCCCGACTTCAAGGTCAAGACGATCGGGGGGCAGGCGGGTACGGCGGGCAAGACCGACGGAGGTCCGGGCAAGTCGCTGTTCAGCAGCCCGCGCGGAATCGCGGTGGACAAAAAAGCTATCTACGTTGCGGATACCGGCAACGACGTGATCCGCAAAATCGACATCAACACGCTCGAAGCGAGCACTATCGCAGGCACCGGCGAGGACGGCGACAAGGACGGTCCCGCGGCGGAGGCGCAGTTCAACAATCCGGGCGCGCTGTGCACCGACGGCACGTTCCTGTACGTGCTCGACGCCGACAATCATTCGATTCGCAAAATCGATCTCGCCGCCAACACCGTCAGCAAGGTGACGCTCGTCAACGGCCATATCGGTTCGGGCTGCGCGCTCACCAGCGACGGCAAGCAGCTCTACTTTTCCGACACCACCGAAAACGCGGTCGAGGTGGTCGATACGACCAGCGGTAACTTCACCACGCTCTATCCTCCGGGGCAGTAGGCCACGCGCGACGGGCATCGCGTTTTGATCGATCTGCGCAGCGATACTGTGACGTTGCCCACGCCGGAGATGCGCGAGGCAATTGCGCGCGCCGAGTTGGGTGACGACGTTTACGGCGAAGACCCCAGCGTCAACCGGCTCGAAGCGATGGCGGCTTCGATGATGGGCAAAGAGGCGGCGGTGCTCGTGCCGAGCGGCACGATGGGCAACCTGGCCGCGATGCTGACGCACTGCGCGCGCGGCACTAGGGCGATAGTCGGCTCGCAGTCGCACACCAATCTTTACGAGGCGGGTGGCGCGTCGGCTCTGGGAGGCATCGTGCTCACCGCAGTTGCAAACACCGACGATGGCGAGCTCGATACGGGCGAACTCGCGTGCGAGCTAGGCACGCCGAACGACGCTCACTTCGCGCAGCCGTCGCTGGTGGTGATCGAGAACACTCACAACCGATGCGGCGGCGCGCCGATCAAGCTGTCGCACATGGCGGAAGTTTCGGACGCGGCCCGGCGCAGAAAAATTCCGCTGCATCTCGACGGCGCGCGAATCTTCAACGCGGCGATCGCGCTCGAGACGACGCCGAGGGAGATCGCGAGCAGCGCGGACACGGTATCGTTCTGCCTGTCGAAGGGACTTGGATGTCCGGTGGGCTCGCTGCTGTGCGGCAGCCGCGAATTTATCGCCGGCTCGCATCGGACCCGCAAAATGCTCGGCGGCGGAATGCGCCAGGCTGG
This sequence comes from Binatus sp. (SeqCode), assembly GCA_050736675.1. Lineage (GTDB taxonomy): Bacteria > Desulfobacterota > Binatia > Binatales > Binataceae > Binatus. Next base: position 1,685 of record JBOHWI010000389.1, on the reverse strand, counting down.
AATCATCGCGGCGGCCGGAATCGTCGCGCTGACGACGATGGTCGATCGGCTCGCCGAGGATCATCAGAACGCGCGCGCGCTGGCCCAGGGGTTCGCGCTGGTCGCGGGACTGAACGTGCGGCCGGTCAAGAATCGCACCAACATGATCGTGTTCGACGTGGACGGCGACGCCGATGCGGCACGGCGCTTCGCCGCGGCGATGAAGGAGCGGGGGGTGCTGATATCGCCGCGCGAGGCGACCTCATTCCGCGCCGTGATGCATCATGGAATTTCGCGCGACGACGTCGATCGCGCAGTCGCCGCCGCCGCGCAAGCCGCCGGCGAAGTATTCGGCGACTGAAACTTCAATATGGATTCGCTCCAATCGATGTTTTCACTGCGCGGGCGCCGCGGGCTGGTCACCGGCGCGTCCTCCGGGCTGGGCGTGGAATGCGCCAAGGCACTCGCGCTTGCGGGCGCCGACGTTGCGCTCGTCGCGCGGCGCAAGGACCGCGTCACGCGAATTGCGGCCGAGCTTGCCGGCACGCACGGCGTCAAGGCGATCGGAATCGGCGCCGACGTAACGCGCGAGGCGGACCTCGATCGCGTGATGGCCGAGGCGGCGGCTGCGATTGGCGACGTCGACATCCTGGTGAACAACGCGGGCGTCTCTCCCACCGGGCGCGCAGAGAATTTCAAGCGCGAGGCGTGGGATGAGGCCGTTGCCGTGAACCTGACCGCGCCGATGATGCTCGCGCAGCGCGTCGCGCGCCGCCTGATCGAAATCAAACAGCCGGGCCGGATCATCAACATGGTTTCGATCTACGCGTCGGTGGCCAGTTCCGTGTACCGGCTGTCGGCATACGCGGCGACCAAGGCGGCGTTGGCGAATTTGACGCGCCAGCTCGCAGTCGAGTGGGCCGCATACGATATTCTGGTTAACGCGATCGCGCCGGGATGGATTCCCACGGAGGCGACCGAAGGCGGAATCGCCAAGCCCGCCAACAAGGAGCGGATGGAATCCTTCACGCCGATGAAGCGGCTGGGGCTCGCGCATGAGATTCGCGGCGCAGTGATCTTCCTTGCCGGTCCCGCTTCAAGCTACGTTACGGGGTCGGTGATTTCCGTGGACGGGGGCTATACGGCGTGGTGATCGCGGCGCAATGAATGAGACCGGCCTGAGAGCACAAATCTTCCGGCGCAAGCCCCCCGCGGCCTTGATGGCCGATGCGGAGTCTCATGCGGGCGGGCTCAAGCGCGCTCTGGGAGCGCTCGACCTGACGCTGCTCGGAATCGGCGCGATCGTCGGCGCCGGAATTTTCGTGCTGACCGGCGTCGCCGCCGCGAAGTACGCAGGCCCCGCAATCGTGCTCTCGTTCGTCGTGTCGGGCTTCGCCTGCGCGATGGCCGCGCTGTGCTACGCGGAGTTCGCCGCGATGATTCCGGTCGCGGGCAGCGCCTATTCGTATTCGTACGCGACAATGGGTGAGTTGGTCGGCTGGATCATCGGATGGGACCTGGTGCTCGAGTACGCGGTCGGCGCCGCCGCCGTCGCGGTGGGATGGTCGGGCTACCTCACGGTCATCCTGCACGGACTCGGAATTCATCTGCCGGCGGCGATAACCAACGCCCCCGGGTCGGCTCCGGGCGCGATCATCAACCTGCCCGCGCTGCTGATCGTAATGCTGATCACCTACGTGCTGTAC
>JBOHWI010000388.1:0-2689 GCA_050736675.1 Binatus sp. (SeqCode) | reverse complement strand
GCGCTCGCGGCGCTGGCCTCCACCGCGGCGGGCGCACTCTCGATGGCTGCGGGAGCCTATCTGGGTGCACGCGCGGAAACCGAAGTGCTCCGCGCCGAACTCGATCTCGTGCGCGCCGATGCCGTGGAAAAACCGTACACCGTCCAGGAAGGTCTCCTCGACGAGCTTTTCAGGGAAGGCCTTAGTCGCGAAGCCGCCTACCGCGTCGTCCGCCTGCTCAGCGCCTCCCCCAGGGCCCTCGCCTCGACTGCCGAGGCAAAGATGTTCGGCTTCAGCGGCCCTACCCTCGGTAAGCCCGCGCTCGATGGGCTCGTGATGGGAGTAGCATTCCTTGTTGGTGCCGTGGTCCCGCTGCTGCCGTATATGCTGATTACTATTCCGCGCTACGACCTTGGCGGCGCGCTTGCCGCAACCGCGCTCACCTTGTTCGGCGTGGGATACTTCGAGGGCTGGCTCGCGCATCGGAGCGATCGCTGGCGCTCCGGCATGCGCTTTCTCGCAATCGCGATGAGCGCTGCGCTCGCCGGCTATCTGATTGGACTGGCGATCTCGCCACTCGGTGCGGCCGCAGGCTAACCTTGTTCGCGTGAAAATCCGTGCGTACACATCGCTGGCTGCATTTCTGGCGCACTATCACGCGCTTAAGTCGGACGCTTCCCGCGGCGACGCTGACAATCGACTATTCGCTGAAATGTCGGCGGCGATCGCGATACTCGCACCCGAGGCGCGCGCCGCACTCGATTCCACTGAGGACACCGCCGGCGCGAAACGCCATCGCGCGCGCGCCGAACTCCAGCTCCGCCGCGAGCTTGTCGCAAGCGGAATTATCGCCGGCTGAAAGAGATGTTCGCATACCTGGTACGGCGAATCGTTTTTGGCGTCGGGGTCCTGATCGGAACGTCGATCATCACATTTTCGATTGCGTTCATCGTTCCCGCCGATCCGGCGGTCGCGATGGCCGGCGCGAAGGCCGATCCTCAGACTCTCGCCTCGATCCGGACTGAACTGGGTCTCGATCAGCCCCTCTACGTGCAGTACGCGCGATATCTCGACCGCGCGCTTCACGGTGACCTAGGCCGCTCGTATATCCGCCGCGAGAGCGTGACGCGGCTTATCGCCGATCGCTTTCCAGCAACCGCCTTGCTCGCGAGCGCCGCGATGGCGGTGTCGTTGCTCCTCGGAATCGCGATGGGCGCGATTGCCGCGGCGTATCGTGGACGCGCGGCCGACAACGTGCTCCTGGTCACATCGCTGGCGTTGGTGTCGATTCCGGTCTTCTGGCTGGGCACGATGCTGCTGATCGCGGTCGCAGCCACCGTCCGCTCGTTTCCGCTCGGCGGTTACAGCGGCGCGACCAGCCTGATCCTGCCGACTCTGACGCTCGCGCTCGGCTCGGCCGGCTACTATTCGCGCGTTCTTCACACCAGCCTGTGCGAGGCGTTCGATCAGGACTACGTCCGCACTGCGCGCGGCAAAGGCCTCTCGCCCGTGCGCGTGATGCTCAAGCATGCGATGGCAAACGCGCTACTGCCGCTCGTCACGCTGGCCGGGCTCGATCTCGCGGGACTCCTGTCTGGTGTCGTTCTGACCGAGACCGTTTTCAATTGGCCGGGAATCGGGCGGCTGGCAGCCGATGCGATCTTCAATCTCGACATCCCGGTGATCATGGGCACGGTCCTGTTCTCCGCGTTCCTGATCGTTGTCGTCAACCTGCTGGTGGACCTGCTCTACGCGTGGCTCGACCCGCGCATTCGGCTGGCGGAGATCGGATGAATCTGCGCCGCTTCGTCACGCTCGAAACGGTTGGCGCCGCGATGGTTACCGTGCTCGTGATCTTCGCCGTCTTCGCACCGCTGCTCGCTCCGCACGATCCCACGATCGTCGTCGCGCCGACCTTCGGCGACCCGGGCGCGCCTTCGCTCAAATTTCCGATGGGCACCGACGAGCTTGGCCGCGACGTGCTTTCGCGAATCATATTCGGCGCGCGAATCTCGCTCACCGTCGGCGTCGCCGCCATGGCGGTCACGATGACCATCGGCATCGCCATCGGTTTGTGCTCCGGATTCTTCGGCGGCGCAGTCGATTTTATCCTGATGCGCTTCACCGACCTGATGCTGTCGCTGCCGCCGCTGCTGCTCGCGATGGCCTTGGTGGCGGTGCTCGGACCGAGTCTGCGCACGATCTTCATCGTCATCGGCCTCGTTTCATGGACCTCGATCGCGCGAGTCGTGCGGGCGGAAACGCTGGCGATGTCCACCCGCGACTTCGTCGTTGGCGCCGGAGCGCTGGGCGCACCGTCGCGCCGAGTAATCGCGCTGCATATCCTGCCCAACGTCTTGCCGATAATCGTCGTGATGGCCGCGTTGCGAACTTCCGACACTCTCCTGCTCGACGCCGCGCTTAGCTTCCTCGGCCTCGGCGTGCCGCCGCCAACCCCCAGTTGGGGCCGCATGATCGAAGAGGCGACGATCTACTTCCGCACCGCCCCGTGGCTCGCGACCTTCCCCGGCCTCGCAATCTTCTACGCCGTGCTCAGCTTCAATCTCCTCGGCTACGGCTTCCTCCGCCGCCGCTCACAATGACGCGGAAAGGCCTCTGGAGTCCTCCTGAGGTCTCGCTGGTTGTTCGGCGAGAGTACACACTTGACGCAAACCTGTGATCGTTCTTTGTTAGCTTGACAGTCCCAACT
>JBOHWI010000387.1:0-5901 GCA_050736675.1 Binatus sp. (SeqCode) | reverse complement strand
GTTTTCAAGGGGGCTACCTAGAGGATTTCAGGCCGTATAGTCCATATAGCATATTAAAGGCTGCTATAGATTGTAGTTGGTAGCAAAAATACTAGGTTGGAGGCGGGGGGAATTGAACCCCCGTCCGAAGGCCTTCCGGCGACGGTCACTACACGCTTAGTCTGCGAATTTTAGCTCGCGTCCGGGACGCCCACAGACGGGCTTTCCTGACGCCAGCCGGCTGAAATTTCGGGAGGCCGCCCAGCCGGTGAACTGCGGTTCCCTAGCCCACTAAATGACGCCCCGACCCGCTGCCATGGGCGAGCAGCGGCGGGACGCTAGCGGCCCTTAGGCCGCCAGAGCGTAACCGTTATTGTCTGCGGGTAAATTTCGCAGTCTGCCAGTTTTACGGGTCGACAGCACCCGGCGTGCGACCATGGCCCTATTGTCTTCGTCGAATCCAGTTCGCCCCCACGGTAGTGGGTTTTCCATACCAAGCCAGTGAAGTTGAAACGGTTACTGCTTCCAATCTAAGGCTCGGCGACTGCGCGCGCAACCAGGCCTTCGAGGCCCTTATCTGCAGCGCCGCCTGCGGATAAACTCGCTCTTGATATGGCGCGCGATACGCATAACCGCAACGGCAAACCTTCTGCCGACGGCTTCGACCTGGTCGTCGATAACCGCAAGGCGCGGCACGACTTCTTCATCGAGGAGACACTCGAGGCCGGCCTGGCGCTCACCGGCACCGAGGTCAAGTCGCTGCGCGCGCATCGTGCGAATCTGCGCGACAGCTACGCGCGCATCAAAAACGGCGAAGCGTTCCTCGAGAGCGTCCACATCGGCGCCTACGCTCCCGCCGGCCAATTCAGCCACAAGGAAACGCGCGCGCGAAAACTCCTGATGCATCGGCGCGAGATCAATCGCCTGTGGGGCCGCGTGCGCGAGAAGGGCTATTCGATCGTGCCCTTGAAAATCTATTTCAAAAACGGCCGCGCCAAGGTGGAACTAGGCCTCGCCAAGGGCAAGCATTCGTACGACAAGCGCGACGTGCTCGCGCGCCGGGCGTCGGATCGCGAGATCGAGCGCGCGCTCAAAGGACGCAACCGCTAGATCTCGCTGGTGGTGAGATGTCGCAGTTCCGCGGCCAGGCTCTGGAAGCTGGCGACGCTCGCCGCCAGCTGTGCCGAGGTAGTGCCGACGTTTCCCAGCACGCTCGCTACGGTGTCGTGAAAGTGCGGGGGCTTGATCGCGAATCCTCGCGACTCGGCGAATGCGCCTTTCTCGTTGAGAAAAAATTTGCGATTCAGCGCGTACAGCACAAACGTCATGAATCCCGCCGCGCGGAACAAGCATCCCGCAACGTACATCGTGTCGGCGCGCTCGGCCGGCTTTGCGGCAATCATGATTTCGAACTCCGCATCGAATAGGTGCTTGGTTATGGCGGCGGTGCGTAACTTTTCGGGGTAATCAGTGGCCCTGGACTTGAGTTCTGCGATTGTGCCGGTGCGATCGAAGAGCACACGGCAGACGTGAACTTCGCCCGCGTAAATCTGCATATGAAATCCGAGAGGATGGCCGAGCTGATAGACGCTGCGCGGACGCCCGTTGATGCATTCCTCGATAGCCTGTCGCACCGCGCCGATCTCACGGTAAAGGAAATCCACATGATGGCCGCGAATCTCGAGCCATCCGCCGCCGTTCACCCCCGGTCCCCAATCGCCGAACGACGTCACCAATCCCTCCGCATGACGGTCGTCCAGCTCCTGCGCAACCGCTCCCAGAGCGGCCGTCGAGAATGGATGCTCGCCGTCGTAATAAATTCCCAGATCGATATCCGACCGTTCGTCGGCCGTGCCACGCGCGCGCGATCCGCCAAGCACGATCGCCGCGACGCCGTCGATCGTCGAGACGCGGGCGACGACCATGCGCAGGACTTCGCTGATTTCCGTCTGAGCGGCCACGCGTCGAGCTTAAGTTGCCCGGCCGAATCGAGCAACGTCGTTCAGGATGACGGTGAAGGGCAGTGCGGCTTACTTTCAACTGTTGGCTTTGGCTGGGGGGTCGAGAGTTGCGGCGCCCGGCGCACCCAGCAACGCCTGCAACCTCGCGATGCGGCGGCCGAGAGGAGGATGCGTCGAAAACAGGTTGGAGAAGAATCCTTCGTTGTCTTCGCGTACACCTTCGAGCGGATTTACGATGAATAGATGGCCGGTACCGGCGGTGCCCGCCCTCAGCGGCGACTCGATTTTCGCGATGTGCTCCAGCGCACGCAGCAGCGCCCGCGGGTTGCGCGTGAACTCGACCGACGACGCATCCGCAAGATATTCGCGCTGCCGCGACACCGCCATCGCGAGAAGTTGTGAAAATATCGGCGCCACCGCGGCGAGGATAATCACCGCAATCGTGATCAAGGCCGCCGCCTGATTGTCGCGACTATTGCCGCTCCGGCCGCGCGCGCCGAATCCGCCGAAGAACATCCAGCGATAAACGAAGTCCGAAAGCATCGCGATTCCACCGACCATCACCGCGATCATCATCATCGTGCGGATGTCGTAGTCGGCGATGTGCGACATCTCGTGCCCGATCACTCCCTGCAATTCTTCCCGGTCCATCTGATCGACCAGGCCCTGCGTAACGCAAATCACGGAATGCTTGGGGTCGCGGCCAGTCGCAAACGCGTTGGGCGACGGGTCGTCGATTAAATACACCTTGGGTACAGGCATGCGCGCCGCGGTGGCCATTTCGCTGATTACGTCGAGCAGGATCTGATGCTGATTCGTGTAGGGCGTAAGGGGAGTGGCGTGGACCGAGAGCAGGACGAGGGACGCGCCTTTGTAAAACGACACCGTCGATTGCACGCCGGCGAAAACCAGTGCCGCAATCGTCAGGACCGGGAAGCCAACGAAATGTCCATCGACGATCGCGACGTCGCGCGCCGCGACATCAAGTCCGAGCCCCAGCGCTCCGAATAGAAAGGTGAACGCAAGCACCAGCAGCACGGTCTCGCGGCGATTGGTCGCCTCGAGGCTTCTGAAGTTGGCTGCCGCCATCGAGCATTCCCCCGCTTAGGCGTCGCTCAGGCGCGCGGCGTGGTCATCGAAAGATCGACCTTGGGCACGACCTGTTCTTCTGGAGCACCCTTGAAATATTCGGCGGCCTTGAAACCGAAATTGGTGGCGATGAGATTGGTCGGGAAGGTCTGGACACGTGTGTTCAGATCGAGCACGACATCATTGTACGCCTGCCGCGCGAACGCGATCTGATTTTCCGTGGTCGTCAGCTCTTCCTGAAGTTTGAGCACGTTCTCGTCGGCCTTGAGCTGCGGATAATTTTCCATCACCGCCATCAACTTGCCCAGCCCGGCCGTTATTTGACTCTCCGCTGCCATGCGCGAGGTTTGATCCGGCGCGCTGACCGCCTTGGCGCGCGCCTCGACCACTTGGGTCAGGGTGTCGCGCTCGAACTGCATATAACCTTTGACGGCTTCGACGAGATTTGGAATCAGATCATGGCGTCGCTTTAATTGTACATCGATCTGCCGCCACGAATTATCTACCTGGTTGCGCAGACTGACTAATCGATTATAGGCAAAGACTACCCATGCTACGATAGCCACTACAATAATCAGAAACACCATCAGCGATTCCTCCCGTCTTTCCAGAGGTCAGCTCGAGGTGGCTTCGTCGGCTGCACCCACGGCGGCGGCAGTGTCTTTGGTTACCACCGCCGGCGCCTGAGGCCAAAATTCCCTAGCCGCGGCTCGAAGCGTCCAGCGCGCTGGCTAGTTTTCGAACTCGACTTTGATCTTGAACGGTTTGCTCTCGGGCCGCTTCGGCACCGACACTTCGAGTACGCCGTCCTTGTAGGACGCTTTGATTCCGTCGTGGCCGGCGTCGTCCGGCATCGTGAACGCGCGACGCATCGTGCCGTAAGCGCGCTCGGACAGATGGACCTCGGCGTCCTTCGACCACTCGGGCCGTTTGCGTTCGGCCTCGACGATCAGATTGGCGTCCTCGACGCGCACGTCGACCGACTCACTCGCGATCCCAGCCATCTCGAAGTAGAAGTGATAGCCGTCCGCATCTTCGACCACGTCCACCGCGGGCGCAGCCTTGCGCGCCGGATCGAGCTCGCTCCATAGCACGTTCCAGTGGCGCAGGAGCGAGTTGTCGGGGGTCGAGCCGTTTCTCATCAAGACTTCCATTTACAAATCCTCCTGCCGGCAAATGTCTCCGGCATGATTTTTATTTTCGGGGCGCCCGGCGCGGCGAAAGCTCTATATATCTCTCGCTCGAATCGCCTTGCGCCCCATAGTTTGAAGGTAAGTACGAACTCGAACGCGTCAAGCGATGCGCCGCTTACACATGGAAATAGCAGGGAAAACGGGTTATTTCGTGGGTTCCGCGGTCTCTGAAATGTTCGCGACCTCTTGCGCGAAGCGAGCCGCCATCTTGCTATCGCCGTTGCCATCGGCGATTTTCATACCCTCATCCAGCTCCTTGAGCGCCCGGGGAATTTCCCCCTTGCCGAGAAACACTCCAACCTTGCGAAAGATGCGCGCGTAGAGTTCTCCTTTTTCGGCGGCATTCATAGTGGTGACTTCAAGCGACGGAAACGAAACTCGGGATACGATCCTGGATGGATCTATCACGTTGATCCAACCAAGGCACGGCTACCGCTTCTCGGTCGAAGCGATTTTGCTCGGCCGCTTCGCACGCGCGAGCACGCGCGATCGAGTGCTCGAGCTGGGCGCGGGATGCGGCGTCGTATCGATCATGATTGCCGCATTGTATCGGCCGCGCGGAGTCGTTGCGATTGAGATCCAGCCGAAGCTTGCGGACATGATTGGTCGCAGCGCCGCAATCAATGGAATCGAGACCGTGCGTGCGGTTTGTGTCGACCTTCGGCAGAAAAAAATTGCCGGCGTCGAGCCCGGAAGCTTCGACCTGATTGTTGCCAATCCTCCGTACCGCGCAACCGCCGCCGGCCGCGAGAATCCCGACCGCGGTCGCCGGCTGGCGCGCGGCGAGAGTGCCGCCGCGCTCGCGGATTTCGTCGCAGCTGCGCGCCGATACGCGCGCACCGGAGGCCGCGTCGCGTTTGTCTTCACCGCACGCAGAAGCGCCGAACTGATTTCCGCGATGCGCTCGAAGCAACTCGAGCCCAAACGCATCCGCTTCGTTCATCCGCGGCTCGCGATGCTGGCGTCGGTGATGCTGATCGAAGCGCGCGTCGGCGGCGGAATCGAAGTAGCCATTGAGCCGCCGCTGATACTGTACGAGCGCGCCGGAATATATACTTCCGAGGCGCGCGCATTACTCAGTTCGCCCTGATCGACAATTACTCAGATTTGAGGAAGTCGCTCGCCTGATCCGCGGCGTAGTCGGGCTTTTCCATCGGCATAAAATGGCCGGTGTTCGCCACATCGATCACGCGTCCGTTCTTGAGCTGTCGCGCGACCTTTCCCGATAAGGAAGCGCCGAGCGAATCGCCGCGCGCGCCGAACATGATCAACAGCGGCACCGTGCAACGGAGAATCCGCCCGAGCCCGTCGAAATCGCGGGAAGTCTCGTAGAATTTCGCCTCGACCTCGGGCGCGCACTTGAGTTCGCGCCTGCCGTCACTCGTCGGGCGCGTACCGAACTCGCAATAGTCGCGCAAAATGTCCTTGCGCCAGGTGTTGTATGGCGGCTTCTTCTCAAAGTTGGAGAACATCGCCTCGACGCTGTCGAAAATCTGCCTGCGCTTCAGCGTCCGCTCGATAAACGGGTTGCGCCAGCCCAGTTCCGGCGCGGTCGGCGACTCGAAAATTACCGGCTCGAGCAGGACTGCGCGTGAGATCAGATCCGGGCGCTCGCAGGCGAGCGAGCCGATCGCCGTCGCGCCGGCGGAATGCCCGACCGCCCGTACGTCGGACCAACC
>JBOHWI010000386.1:0-4603 GCA_050736675.1 Binatus sp. (SeqCode) | reverse complement strand
GCGTTGGGGACTCCAGTCGATTGATGCGCGGCCCGTGAGTTGAAGAGTTCGACCGCTGTCGAAATCGATGAACAGCAACCCGGCGTGCGAGTCGATCGTAAGGTTGCCCAGCGTGTTGAACATGCTGTTGCCGTTGTAGTCGGGGAAGGCGATTCGCCGCGCTTCGACCACCTGCACGAAGCCGGGATTGCCGCCCTTGTGCGACACGTCGGCGCCACGCTCGGGGTTGTCGGTCGCGATGAAGAACGTATCGGCGCGCGAAATCTGCTGCTGCTGCGCCGCGGACAGCGCGGTGCCGACCTGGACAGGTTGATCAGTCGCGGGAGTCTTTCGCTCGTCGATAAGTATTCTCTCCTGCAGATAGCGGCGGCAGTTGGCGTAGACCTCGTCGGTACGGATGTAGATTGCGCTGTGCTTGATTACGCCGCGGCCGTTGACCCGGACGCGACGGGTAGCGACGAAATCCGGCGCGAACAGAGCGACGTGGCTCTCGGTTGCGAGATTGCGGAACAGCGGATCGCTCGATGAACTCCGCGCCGCGATTTTCAGTGTGCGATCGTCAACAGTCTCGATATACCCCGGCTTGCCCGTGACGACGGAGGCCCACACGCGACCGTCGGCATCGACAGTTCCAAGCACCGCCATCTGGCGGCGTTCGAGAAACTCGCTGGCGCCGGTTGGTAGATGGTCGACAATGCCTTGTCCGACGTCCGCGGCGATGTCGCGCACGCCGGCCCGTTCCTGTACCGCTATTTCGCCGCTGTGAAATTTCATCGGCTCCTACGGCACAGGTGCGGCAAGATGGTGGTCGGGCTTCACCTGCAGCTTGACGAGACAGGGCGGACCGTCTTCGCCGTAGCAGAGGTTGCTCACTTCGCCGAGTTTCGGGTTGCGGTCGTCGTGCGTGTAATCGGGACAAATCCAGTGGCTGCCTTCGCGGTAAAGAGCGACCGCGAAGTATCGGCCGGAGGCGAGAGTGCCGGCGACCGGACCGCCACGCGACGGTATCTCGCGCGAGTTGACGATATCGAATCCGTCGTGCGCCGCATCGGGCGAATACTGCATGAAGAAAATCCGCCACTGCCGGCCGGGGCGCGCCGTCACCTGGTATTCCATAGAGCGATCGTTCGAGAATACCGGCTTGTCGCGGCACAGCCACGGCCGTGCTTCCTGCGCGGAGGCTGGGAGTGCGAGCATGAGTGCCAGGACGACGGAGACTGAGAAGTATCGTCCAAATTTCAGAGTGTTCATTACTTTTCCCGACTCGAGATTGCGATGATGCGCCCGACGATCTCGCCGAGGCTGGAGTCCTTGGGCGTGAAGACGGCTCTGACGCCGAGCGCGAGCAGGGCGGTGCGATCGGCTTCGGGGATTATTCCGCCCATCACGAGCGCGACATCAGTCGCGCTGCGATTTTTTAGTAACTCGATCGTCTCTCGCGCGATCGACATGTGCGCGCCGGCGAGGCTCGAAATCGCGAGCACGTCGACGTCTTCCTCGAGCGCCGTCGCAACCATCTGTTCGGGCGTCTGCTTGAATCCTGCAAGGACTACTTCCATCCCGGCCTGCAAGCACGCGTGCGCGAGCAGCTTGACCGCGTTGATATGTCCGTCGAGGCCCGCCTTGCCCAGCGCGATGCGAATTTTGCGGGACGCCTTCGGCACGTTGAGCGCGCCGACGCTGACGCTCGTTTCGAGAATCGGCGGTGTGTAGCGGCCGCGGCCGACACGCACGAGCGAATCGGTCCATTCGCCGACGGTGCCGCCCGCGCGCGCGAGATCAATCGTCGCTTCGATCAGCCCACCGCCGCTTTTGTTGTCATCCGCGCCGGCGCGTTCGAGCGCCTCTCGGGCTTTCGCGACGGCTGGCTGATTGCGAGCGGCGCGCCATTTGATGATCGACTCGATACGTTCTTTTTCCTTCGATGATTGCGCGGCGTGATCCGCATTCTGTTTTGGCGGCGGCGCGAGTCCGACTTCGCCGTCGTTGGTGAACGCGTTGACTCCGATTTGCACGATCTCGCCCGACTCGACTTTCCGATGACGTTCGGCGAGTTGGCGGGTGAGTTCGCCGCTGACGACTGAAATGGCGCGCGAGTAGCCGGCCTGGCGCAGCCGGATCGCGATTTCGCGCGCGTGCGCCGTGGTCTCGGCCGTGAGCTTCTCTATAACCTTGCTGCCTTCGAAAATATCGCCGTAGCCCGCGAGTCCCGTCTCGTGCATGAGCACCTGTTGCGTGCGCAAGCTGAGCGTCTGCTCGGACTGGTCGGGCAGAGCGAGCGCCTCGCGAAAGCCGGGCAACTGTAGCGCGTTCACGCGCGCGTCGGCCGAGATGACGACCGGCAGCGCCTCGTACGCGATGCGGATGATGTTCACTTCCGGCTGCCGCTCGGTCAGCGTGAGCGAGCGCACCTGGCATCCGGCGCGGAAAGGGACGTCGCTGACGCCGTATTCGGTGGCGCAAAGCTCGCGCCAAAGTGTGAAGTACGCGCGAATCTTGCAAATCTCGGGGACCAGCTCGATGCCGCTGTTGATGAAAAATGAAATGCGGCGGACGGTCTGCGCGAAGGCCGCGGCGTCGAGCCTGGGGCGAATCGCGTCGAGAATCAGTAGTGCGTTGCCGAACGCGTATCCGATTTCTTCGGCCGGGCCGGCGCCGCTCTCCATGTAGTGGTAGCCGCAACAGTTGATCGGATTCCAGTTGGGCACGCGCTCGACGGCGAAGCGAATCAACTCGGTGGAGAGGCGAAAGGATAGTTCAGGATGAAAGATCGAGGTGCCGCGCGCGACGAATTCCTTGAGCAGATCGTTTTGCGTCGTGCCGCGCAACTCAGTCCATGGCACGCCATGTTTTTCCGCGACGGTGAGATACAGCGCGAGGATGAACGGGGCGGTCGCGTTGATCGTCATCGAGGTGTTGATCGACTGAAGCGGGATTCCTTCGAACAGCCGCTCCATGTCTTGGAAGTGACAGACGGACACGCCCGCCTCGCCGACTTCGCCGCGTGCGACCGGTGCGTCGGAGTCGTAGCCGTTTTGCGTTGGCAAATCGAACGCGATCGAAAGGCCGCGCTGGCCCTGCCTCAAGTTCGCGAGGAAGCGCTCATTGGCCTGGCGCGCATCACCGAAGCCGGCGTAAGTGCGGATGATCCACGGCTCGCGGGGCGCGCGAGCTTTCTTTTCGGGCTCAGGCATCGACCTAAGGTTAATTGTCAAAACGTTAGGTTTCCAGCCGGTTCAAAATGCACGCAGCGGCTTAGTTTGATACTGAATTCACGCCGCATCGCGATTGGTTGATCTTTCCGAAAAGTGGCAACTTACACTACAGGTTGCGGTCCGGTACCGAACACACCACCATGGGTGGGTTCGTTCCGTAAGATTTATCTTTTTCCTAAAAGAGTTGTGCCGGTCATAAGGCGATGTCTCGAGACTCCGCCACTCTGAGCACGAGTTGTGGTGTTAGCCTGATGTTGGCGCATGTCGGAAGATTAGCATGTCAGGTGCGCCGCGTCAGTGGGGCTCGCGCTGCTCACATCGTCAGGATGACGGCGCACGGCGATGACGTCCTATTCAGTGCCCGTGGGCGGCGCGGGGTGCGGATTCATTTTCGCGGTGACGCGCGAGATCGGCGGCGATACGCTCGATGAGCTCGATTCCGGAGAGGTCGGCGTACTCTGCGATTTCGAGCACCGGACTGCCCGTCTCGTGACGAATTCGCGCGAGTGCCTTGCGCGCCTCCGCCGCGCGATTCAACTCTGATTTCGCCAGCAGGGCGAGGTGCTCGAGGTCTCTCTTGCGCAGACGAGGGCCGCGGCGATTTTTCAGCGCTGCTACGTCGTCGGCGTCGAACTCCAGTGGCGGGATGCGATTGAAAACCACAGCGGTGGGGGCGAGATGGATCTCGCTCAACTGCGCGTGCGTCTCTATCGTTTCGGAAATCGACAGACTATCGGCGGTCGTGACCAGTACGATCGCGCAATTGCGCCGATCGCGCATCATGCGCGAGATGTTGCGCGCTTCCTTGCCGACGATGCTGTCGCCGAACGTCGAACGCGCCGCCGTCGGCATCTTGAGCAGGCTCATCGCCTGTCCGCTGGCGGGCGCATCGACAATTATTATGTTGCGAGCGGACGCCTTGGCGCCGTCGCGCCCGGCTTCGTAGTAAACCTTGCCGAGCATCATCAGCTCGCGCAGGCCCGGCGCGGCTTGCACGAAGAATTGATAGAGGCGGCTGGCGAAGACCGCCTTCAGCAGCATCCGCCCCGGCACCACCAAGCGCAGATATTCCTCGAGCGCGGCGCGCCCGTCGAGCGTCATCAGCGCGAGATTGTCGGCGACTTGCGTCGGCACGAACGACGGCGCGACGCCGAAGGTCGCCGCCAGCGGCGCGCGCGCGTCGCATTCCATGATCAATGCGCGCGCACCTGATATGGTTGCGAGCTTGCCGAGCGCGGCGCTCAGCGTGGATTTGCCGACGCCGCCCTTGCCGAGCACGATCAGTACGCGGCGGGAGAGGATTTCGTTTAGCATTTGCGTCGTCGGCTAAGCGGCGAGATTCGCGGGTGTGCGCTTGAGCTGAGGAACCTAACCCCTAACCCCTTCCC
>JBOHWI010000385.1:0-6056 GCA_050736675.1 Binatus sp. (SeqCode) | reverse complement strand
AGGCAGGTTCGGGCCGATTAAGCGGCGGCCGGTGAGCGAGGTCTCGCACCTGGACCGATACGGCAACCATTTCAAGGGTTGAGCGCGGCGCGAAGTATCAGTCCGGCTCGTTCTTCAGGTCTTCAGTGACTTTGCCGGCGAGGTGGCGGACTTGGTCGTGCAGCGAGAGCAATGAGGCGAGCACAGCCGGGTCGGGCTTGCCGCCGAGCCGGTATTCGTCGGCGGCGTGCGCGAATTTCTCGTAGCCGTTCAACAGCTTTACAAAATCGCGGTGAGACGGGCGCGAAGATTCGCGCGGCGTCGACGACGAGAACGCGTTGGCCTTGTTGAAGGCGTAGTAGAACTCGCCCATCTCCTCGGACGACAGTTGGCGATCGTCGAGCTTGAAATCGGTGCGGCAGTAGTCGGCGAGCTTATCGGACAGGTCGGCAAGCAGCGACACATTCGCCTTCATCGTCTGGCGGTAGTCGGACGAATAGCAGGCAGTGGCCGCAGTCACGGCAGCGGCAATGGCGAGAAGAAGGACGGGCCGGCGAAAACCGGGCCGCCGAAGTGATTTCAACAAAACACGACCACGCTATTTCGTCGCTTCAGCCCAGATACTCTTTGAAGAAGGCGATAGTCCGGGCCCACGCCTCTTTGGAATGCACCGGATGGAACGACGGGCGATCGTCGCACATGAAGCCGTGGTCGGCGTCGGGGTAGAAGACCACCTCGGCCGGTTTGCCGGCTTTCTTGAGGGCGTCGCGAAATTCATCGACTTCGGTGATCGGAATGAACGCGTCTTTGCCGCCGAAGAAGGCCAGCACCGGGGCGTTCAGACCGTTGACGTATTCGATGGGCGCTTTCGTGCCGGGCTGCGCCGGCTTCATCATCCTGCCGCCGTAGTAAGGCGCGGCGGCTCTGACCGCGGGATTGCGGCATGCGGTCATGAAGGCGACGCGACCGCCCATGCAGAATCCGACGGTGCCGAACGCGGGTTTAACTTCTTTCAAGGCCTTGAGGTGATCGATCGCGGCGCCCATGTCGGCGACGATTTGATCGTCGTTAACTGAGCCCATCAGACGGAAGGCGCCTGGCAAATCGTTGTAGCCGACGACGTTATTGGGCAGTCGAAAATAGAGATTCGGCGCGATCGCGACGAACCCTTCAGATGCGAATTGATCGGTGATGCGGCGGATTTGATCGTTGAGACCGAACGCTTCCATCACTACGACCAGCGCGGGATAGGGACCGCCGGACGCGGGGCGTGCGAGATGCGCCGGCATCTGCTCGGCGCCGGTAAGGATGGATACTTCACTCGAAACTACTTCCATGATTGAAACCTCCTCTCAAAAAAAACTCAACTTCCGCAGGCCGAACAAGTCGCGATCAAATCTCGCGTGACGCGGACGGCGATTCGGCGACCTTTTTCGCATACATCGATGTCTGGCTCAAGTCGGAAAGTTCGAACTGAATCGCGCGCCGCCTATTGTTCGAGGCAGTAAACCGGTTTTGAAGAGCAGGACGTCATATCGAAGGAGCGCCACCACATGCCTTCCGTCTCGGTGGCGAAGCCGTCGGTTCCTTTGGCTGAGTTCGAGGTCCAATCGCTGCAGGTGTTCGCACTCATCGCGTTTGGCGTAGCCGAACCCGTCCACACTGTCGGATCGAACCCGCTGAAATAGCTTCCGTCGGCATGCTGCCAGATGCCACTGTCGAGGGCCGAGCCCGCGGCGAGCGTTGGCGCGTCAGCAATCTTGATCCCGTCCTGACGCACGAATGGCATCGACCCCATCGACAAGTCGAACCGCGACGCGGCGGAAGCTGTCGAGGTCGAGAGCAACGCGAGGAAGGTCGAGGGATTCGTCAGGCCGGCGTTGGTAGCCTCGGTCTGGCAGAGAGTATCGGCGCTCGCCAGGCCGGTGGAGGGGTCGAAGTTGCCGGCGGACATGAATGCAACCCGACCGGAGACGGGAGTGTAAGTCAGCGTTTCGGCGTGCGAGGTGTCGAAGCAGTAGAGATGATTTTGCGCGCCATTGTTGCATGACGAACCGCTCTGGGCGTCGCTCTACTGGGTCGGGCCTCCATCGAAGTGCCCGGTTTCGCCATTGTCCGCGAGCAGAGCCGATGTCCAATCGACGCAAGCACCGAAGCCGCCCAACGTGCCCGTGTTGGTGGAACCCGTCCAAACATCGGAGTTCCCCGGGAAGCGAGCGTCGCTGCCAGTCTCATCGAGGGCTATCGGGTTCAGGATTTTGCCTGACGTTAGATCCGAGATCTGGTCGGCGATTGGGGCGCCATCGACACGAACGAAGGCTCGCGCGGCGCCGAGCCTGCTGACTGCGGTTACGGTCGAAGTCGAAAGCCAGGCTTTGTAGGTTCCCATCGGAAGGCCTGCATTGTTGGCCAAGGTTTGGCACGCTGTATCTGCGCCATCCAGGCCAGTGTTTCCGTTGATTCTGCCGTCGTAGGTTACCGAAGTCACGAAGACGACATTGACGCCCGGCGATGGGGTCGCGGTGGGAGTCGCTGTTGTAGTGGCAGTCGCCGTGGCCGTCGTGGTTGCGGTATGGGTTGCTGTTTGTGTGGCAGTTGCTGTTGCGGTCGGGGTCGCTGACGATGTTGGCGTCGCAGTTTTCGTCGCGGTTGCAGTCGAAGATGCAGTGCTTGTCGCCGTCGGGGTGGCGGTCGTAGTCGCGGTTGGCGATGGTGGCAGTCCGACTCCAATGAGCTTCACCTTTTGAGGACTCTTGGCCGCCGCGTCAGTGAACGTCAGCCAGCCGTGTTTGAACTTGCCCTTGGTCGGCGGCGTGAATGTCACCGAGACGGGGCAGGTACCGGCCGGCGGAATCGTACTCATGCATCCGTTGGTGTCGAGGCTGAAGCCTGTGCCGTTGACGCTCACCACTGGAGCCGCCAGATCGACGTTGCCCTTGTTGGTAAGCGTGACGGTCCGTGGATTGCTCGTCGTTCCGGCAGGCTGTTTACCGAAGTTGATTTTCCTGGGCGACAGTCCAACCTTGAGCTTGTTTCTGGTCGTAGAGGTACTCGATTGCGCCGTCGCGACTCCGATGAGCGCGTACGCGGCGGCGCAGATCAAGAAAGCAAGGGCGATCGCGCGGCGTGACCAGCTCACTCGGCGACCTATACATCAAGGGCGCGATTAAGCATAACGAGGTGGCTCGCGCCGACCCGCCGTGCGCCGCTAGTATAGCCGCGGCCTGATGTTCCGATGATCCCGCTTCGCGATAACGCCGCGCCGCGCCGGCTGACGCCGGTCAACATTGCGCTCATAGCAATGAACATCGCGGTGTTCGTTTACGAGGTGTCGCTCGGCAGGCGCGTCGCGGCCTTCGTCGGCAGATTCGCGATGGTTCCCGCGGCGGTGACGCGCACGTTCTCGAGCAGCGCGCACGGCAATATCGGCGCGCTCGCGCCGTTGATGACGACCGTTACCTCGATGTTTGTCCATGGCGGTTTCTGGCACATCGCCGGCAACATGCTGTACCTCCTCATCTTCGGTGCGGCGGTCGAGTATCGGATGGGCGCGTCGCGGTACCTCGTTTTCTACTTCGCGGCGGGAATCGCCGGGGCATTGGCGACGGTGTGGATCGCGCCGGCGTCGACCGTGCCGGTGATTGGCGCGAGCGGGGCGATTGCGGGCGTGCTCGGCGCGTACTTTATCTTCTATCCGCGCGGACGCATCCTGACGATTCTGCCGATTTTCATCTTCATTCAGTTCATCGAGATTCCGGCGGTCATCTATCTGTTGTTCTGGTTCGCGGTGCAGCTTTACGCGGGACTGGAAGAGGGTGGACGCGCGGGCGCGATGGGCGGAGTCGCGTGGTGGGCGCACGTGGGAGGCTTCATGTTCGGCGTGGCGCTGGGGCCGATGCTGGCGAGGAGCCGTCCACGCCGGCGCTCGCGTTAGCCGATTGTGCATTGGCTGTGGACGGCGTGGTGACAACCGTTGACCGACGGCCGGTGTAATAGTTGTAAGCGCATATGGCTTACGAAATAATCGGCGCTCCTGGAATTCAGATCGCGCGGTGGCTGAGGAGGTAATGGGCAGGTGGCGGTTTCGTCGGACGACATTCTGAAGCGCGTTCCTCCGCAAAATCTCGAAGCGGAACAGTCGGTGCTGGGCGCGATTCTGCTCGACAACGACGCGATTAACCACTCGCTCGAAATCCTTTCGGACGACGACTTCTACCGCGAATCGCATCGCCAGATTTTCCGCGCGATGGCGGAGCTCACCGACCACACCCAGCCGGTCGACGCAATTACGCTGACCGACGCACTGCGCACCAGGGGCGTGCTCGAGCAGATCGGCGGACCGGCCTACATTGCGGAGCTGGCGTCTATTGTGCCGACCGCCGCGAACGTCGCGCACTACGCGCGAATCGTCCACGACAAGGCCGTGCTGCGCAGCCTCGGCTCGATCGCGACGGACATTGCCAGCTCGTCGTACGAGGCGCCGGCCGACGTGGACGGTTTCCTTGACGAGGCTGAGCATCGAATTTTCGAAATTTCTGAAAAACGGATTAAACCGTCGTTCCACACGATGCCGGAGCTGACGCGCGAGTCGCTGAAGATCCTGGAACGGCTGTACGAAAACCGCGAGATGATCACCGGCGTGCCGAGCGGGTTCATCGACCTCGATCGCATCACGGCGGGCTTCCAGCCGTCGGACCTGGTGATCATCGCGGCCCGTCCCAGCATGGGCAAATCGGCGCTCGCGCTGAATATCGCGGCCTACGCGGCGATGGATGCGGACCCTCCGATGGGGGTCGCGTTCTTCTCGCTGGAAATGTCGAAGGAGCAGCTCGTGCTGCGCATGCTGTGCTCGGAAGCGCGGGTGGACAGCGCGCGGGCGCGGCAGGGATTTCTCGGAGAGCGCGACTTCCCCAAGCTCGCGCAGGCGGCGGCGCGCCTGTCGGAGTCGAACATTTATATCGACGATTCGTCGGACACGACCTCGATCACGCTCAAGGCCAAATGCCGGCGGCTCAAGCGCGAACGCGCCAAGAACCTCGGCCTGATAATCGTCGACTATATTCAGCTGATGAGATCCGCGCGTCCCGGCGAAAATCGCGAAAAAGAGATTGCGGAAATCTCGCGCTCGCTCAAGGCGCTGGCGAAAGAACTCAAGGTCCCTGTGATCGCGCTGTCGCAGCTCAACCGGCAAGTCGAGTCGCGCGAGAATCGGCGCCCGATGCTGGCCGACTTGCGCGAGTCGGGCGCGTTGGAGCAGGACGCCGACGTGATCGCGTTCATCTACCGCGAGGAAATGTACAAAGGCAAAGAGAGCAAGGAGCCGGGCGTCGCGGAGATCATCATCGCCAAGCAGCGCAACGGCCCCACCGACACCGCGAAGCTCACCTACATCAACAACTACACGCGCTTCGAAAACTACACGCCCGAAACGGGCGTGTTCGAAGACGCTGGCGGCTGACCTACACAGGTAACGAAGGAGGTCATGTGGTCTGTCCGTTTTCTTGTCCCGCCTCCGTAGCGGAAAAGGGGTCAGGACGGCGCGAGTTCCACCTATCGAGAGGCTGTCCCCGGAGCGCAATGGGGGAACGGACAAAAGCAGAACTCTTCGCTAGAACGCGTCCAGTTCGTCTTCCATCGGTTCTTGTTTCGTCATCGCGTGCGACGCCTTAACCGTCAGCGCTGCCTTCGGTGATTTTTCGATCTTGTAGTCCTCGTAGGTGTACTGATCGATCGCAAACGGCAGGCCCTCCGAGGCCACGAACGACGGCGCGTCGCAGACCTGGAAATGCAGATGCGGCTGGGATGAATTCCCCGTATTCCCCAGATGCGCGAGTACGTCGCCGGCGTGGACCGTGTCGCCCACCTTGACCTTGATCGTGCCGGGCCGCAGATGCGCGTAGGCGGCGTAGTGATCTTCACCGATCTGCTGGATTATGTGATTACCCGCGAGCGTGGCGTAGGTAATCGGCACCGCGATCTTGCCGCTGTTGGGGACGTTCTCCGGGATGCCGTCTTTGACCTCAACGATCTTTCCGTCGGCGACCGCGTGAATTTCCTGATCCCACGCGTGATAGCTG
>JBOHWI010000384.1:0-5979 GCA_050736675.1 Binatus sp. (SeqCode) | reverse complement strand
GTATGGGACCCTATACTTCTCGCGTATAAAATCCATTATTCCCTTGGTGACAGTGCGGCGGTCACGCCGCGCTTGCAACCATGAGTCGTTGGTCCCTATGCCGCAGAGGGCGAGTAGGGTCAGGGCGGAGATCTGATTTTGTTGGGGAGGCGGGAGGCCTAAGGCTCTTAGAATGGTTTGAGCCTGTGAAATCTTATCTGACTTCTTCACTGCGCGGCGCCAACAACCTCTCTCACAAGCTCGTCCAGCCCTTCGGTGCCGGCTTGTTTCCTTGCGCGTTGTCCGATGGCGACGATCATCTCGCGAGGAGGTAAAGGCATGGCGCGCAACTCGGTCACGCTCACCTGCGTATTCCCGCTTGATACTCTGAAATAGGTATCGAGCAATTCAGTATTAAGAAGCGCAGCCAGCCCCCAAGCCTCGTCCTCATTCATTTCGCCGCGCATGGAATAGATGTAGTTCAAGTGATTTTCGATCCCGATCTCGGTTCCCGGGACGGCGCTTTTCAGCCAAGGCGGCGCGACCAGGCGTCTCGCCTCTTCCTTTGCGCTGAAGCGTCGGAGCAGTACGTAGTTCCGATTGGGTAGTAGCAGAGATTTTTTACTCGCGCCTAGGCTGACGTATTGAGGTTTGCGCGTCTCAATTGGAAAGGTCACCTTCATCGCGCGAACGTGGTTCATCCAGACGAGGGGAGCATAGTCTTCGGCCGGAGTGCCAACCGGATGGAGAAACTCTGTTGTTCGAAACGGAACGATCGGTCCCGTGGAGATATTCAGCTCATATCGATGGAGAGAGCCAGCCCATGAATCGACAAGTCTAAGTGCCGCGTCCTCGTCAGGTAGAATTGGAATGCGGAAGATTTTAGCGCTGCTAGCCATGTCCAGGGCGTCGCTAAGAGGCAGCGACCGCCGAGTGAGATCAGAAAGATCCGCTATGCCGGCACTACTGGAGATGTCTATCCGGAAACTCTTGCTGTTGTGCGGCCATCCGTCATCTCTAATCCCCTTTAGGATTATGCTCTCTTGAAGAACTTCGTCGCGGCCAAAGGCTTCGCGGCGTGAGCCAAAGACGTGAACGCTCACCGGTCGAACGTTCGCGAAGAACTTTTCTCTGAAAAGTCGGAAATAAGGTCCGGATGTGAAGCTGCGCGGTGTTGTAAATAGAAACTCCCCACCCTTTCGCAAGAGAGCTGCGGTCGCGGCCATGAAGAGCGCATAAATGTTCGGCTGCCCATGAACGACGACCATCGCCGCTTGAGCCCGGGGATCGCCTTTGGAAATCTTAAAAGTATGGAGGATTCGCTACCACGAGATCGAATGATTCTATAGCGCGAGT
Source organism: Binatus sp. (SeqCode) (assembly GCA_050736675.1). Classification (GTDB taxonomy): domain Bacteria; phylum Desulfobacterota; class Binatia; order Binatales; family Binataceae; genus Binatus. The sequence continues at coordinate 4,644 of JBOHWI010000384.1, read as the reverse complement.
ATCAAAGAGATCTCCGTTGTCTCTGAGATTTCCAGCGTGAACCAACACGAAATCATGTTTTTCAATGCTCACATCCACTTCGACTTGACGCTCAGCGGCCCAGCACTTGAGATTGTCTAACGCCGCAACAAGCGCTTCCTGTAGGTCCGGATCCGTCTCGTACGCGGTTAGTTTCACTTTGCGAAGGACTCTTTCGAGCGTTGCCAAACGCTCTACAACTGAGCAAAGCAGGGTGCCCGATCCAGCTGCGGGGTCAAGGATGCGAACCTCTGATGCGCCGATGCTGGCTTGGCGGGCAATAAAGTCGGCGACTTCGACAGGTGTGAGGTAGAGTCCGCCGGCTTTGCGCACCGCCGCGGTTTTATGCTCAACGATCCCCGCGCCAAGTCGGTCCGCAAACCGGCTCGGACGACTATCTACGCTTGGACGCATCTGTGAAGCCACCGCTGTTAGTATGGGTTGCTACTAATTCGGGTTTCAATCGTGGCGCCCCGCTTTTTTTGGGTGCGGCGGCGTGCCAGCATCGGGGGGGTATGAACGCACTGCGGATCTTGATCATCGAGGACGAGGCCAAGTTGGCCAACGCGGTCAAGCAGGGACTGGTCGAGGAAGACTTCGCCGTCGAAATCGCCGGAACCGCCGAGGCGGCGGAGCCGATCATCGCGCGCGGTGCGCTCGACCTGATCGTCCTCGACCTTGGCTTGCCGGGGAAGAGCGGACTCGACCTGCTGCGCGAGATGCGCGCGGCGGGCAACCAGACTCCGGTGCTGATCCTGACCGCGCGCGGCTCGCTCGACGAGCGCGTGGCCGGCCTCGACACCGGCGGCGACGACTACCTGGCCAAGCCGTTCGCGTTTGCGGAGTTGGTCGCGAGAATCAAGGCGCTTGGGCGGCGGCCGCGAACGCCCGCATCGCCGATCCTCAAGGTCGGCGACCTGGAATTCGACACCGTCAAGCGTCGCGCGAAGATCGGCGAGCACAATCTGAACCTGTCGCCGAAGGAAAAGATGCTGCTCGAATTGCTGATGCGCAACGCCGGACAGGTGGTGACGCGCGACATGATCGCGGAGACGGTCTGGGATTCGAACTACAACTCGCTGACCAACCTGATCGAAGTATTCGTAAACCGGCTGCGCCAGAAGATCGATCCGCGCGCCGATCGTTCGCTGATAGTCACCGTGCGCGGAGTCGGCTACACGATGCGCGCGGAATGACGCCGCTCCCGACGCGCGCTCGCCGCCAATGACGATCAGACTCAGGCTGACTATTTACTGGGCCGGGGTGCTTGCCACCATCCTGCTGATCGCGGCGATCGCGGCCGTCAAACTTTTCGAGCGGCAGCAATTCGGCGCGCTGGACGCGGCGCTGCTCGAAGAGGCGCAGAACACCGCCGACCAAATCGAGCGCGGCGGCGCGTCGAGCGCGCCTGGAATCCTGCGACTGCTCAGCCAGGAGACGGACATCGGCCCGGGCCGGCGCGCGCGGATCGTCACCGCGCACGGCGAAGACGCAAACTTCGGCGACGTCCACACGATACCGCCGCCGTTCGATCCGAGCCTGCCGACGCATCCGGAGATCGTCGGCGACCACCTGTACAGATTCGCGGTCGTGCCGATGATGTACAACGGCCAGCTCGCGTACCTGCAAAGCGGCGTGCAGGCAGGACTGGTCGAGGAATCGGTCAGCAGCCTGCGCAACCTGCTGTTGCTGATGGTGCCGATTCTGCTGCTGCTGTGCGTCGGCGGAGGCTACCTGCTGGCGGGCCGTGCGCTGCGGCCGATCGAATCGGTGACGGCGGAGCTCGACGCGATTGGGCCGACCAACCTGAGCTCGCGGCTGACGGTTCCACCGGAGGACGACGAAGTGGCACGGCTGACGACGGAAATCAACTCGCTGCTCGAGCGGCTGGAACGCGCGTCGGCGACCGAGCGCCGATTCGCGTCCGATGCGGCGCACGAACTGCGGACGCCGCTGGCGGTGCTGCGCACCGGACTTGAAGTTGCCCTGGCGCGCGAGCGCTCGCCCGCGGAAAATCGCGCGGCCCTTGGCGCGGCGCATCGCGAGGCCCTGTCACTGTGCCGAATCGCCGACGAACTGCTGATGCTATCGCGGCTCAACGGCGAAGTGATGGTCGATCGGCAGAAGCTGAATCTGCGCGCGCTGCTGAGCGAGATAGCGGCGACGGTCGGGCCGCTGGCGCAGGCGCGCGAGATCAAGCTGACGGTCAACGCGCCGGAGGACGTTTTCGTCAACGGCAACGAGGGCCATTTGCGCCGCCTGATCGTCAACCTGCTCGACAACGCGCTCAAGTTCACGCCGGCGGGCGGCTCGATCGACCTCGGGTTGAAGAGCGATGCGAACCGCGCGATCTTGCGCGTCGCCGACACGGGCGCGGGAATCCATCCGGCGGAGCTGCCGCACATTTTCGATCGATTTTTTCGCGGCGCAGGATCGGCCGCTGAAGGCAGCGGCCTCGGCCTGAGCCTGTGCCGGGAAATTGCGCGGGCGCACGGCGGCGAGATCGCGGCCGCGAATCTGCCGGCGGGTGGAACCGCATTCGTCGTGACGCTGGCGCGTTACCACGAAGATCCGAATCGAGCGACCGCGCCGCTGCGGTAATCGCCCCGCCGCAGCCAGCTTAACCTACGTTAAGTAGATTAACTTCCATTAATTTGGCCTGTTCGCAGACCACTGTTAGTCTGTCAAGGATGGAGCCATCTTGCCGCCATCTATCTGCGGCCGTGCTTGCTGCCGCGATCCTGACCTGGACCCCGGTGGCATCCGCCGCGACCATCACTCTGTCCGACGCGATCGAGCGCGCGCTGCACGTGGCGCCGTCGGTTGACGTCGCTGCCGCGGCGAGCGATATGAGCGTCGCGCACGTGCGCGAGCAGCGCGCGCCATTGTTCCCGACCGTCAGCGCGGGCACGGAGTACTACCAGGCACCTGGTTACAACGAGGTCATCACGAACCGCGGTCTGTCGGCCGGGATGCTTACGCTTGATTACACGGCGTGGGATTGGGGACGGCGGCGGGCTCTTCTGCGTGCGGCCGAGTACGTGAGCGAGGCGTCGCGGCTGGGGATTGCTGCGTCGCGAGCGCAAATCGTGTTCGATGCATCGATCGCTTACTACGATTTGATTCGCGCGCGTGCGGCGCAACGTGATCTGCAGGCCAGCCTCGACCGCTTGAACCGCTACGTAGCGACTATCGAGCAGCTCGAAAAGAGCGGGCGCGTGATCACCAACGACGTGCTGAAGTTCCGCACGGCGCGCGACAGCACCGAGCTCGCGCTCGACATGGCGCGCGGCAATGTCGAGCGCGCGACCGCGACGCTGGGCATTCTGATCGGCGCGCCGAATCTGCAGGACGTCGATATCGCGAGCCTCAGCGGAGTGCCGCCGAAGCCCTCGGGCGACCTCGCGCAAAGCCCGGTGATGCAGGCCGCGCAGCGCGCGATCGCATCCGCCACCTCACAAATCCAGGCGGCGAAGGCCGAGCGTCTGCCGACATTCCAGGTCGCTTTCACGACCGGATTCGTCGGTATCGATCCACCTGCTACGATCGCGCACAACTTCGGCGGCTCGTACGACGGCGTGATCTCGGTGCCGGTGTTCGACGGCGGCCTGATTTCGTCGCATATTGATTTGGCGAAAGCCAAGGAGCATTCGGCGACTGCGCAGGCGCGTCAGACCGAGTACATTCTGAAGCGGCGAGTGGCAGATGCGTCGCTTCGCTACGACGACGCGCAGCGCCAGCTCGACATTCTGTCGCGCGCGCAGCCGACGGCGGACGACAATTTCGCGCTGACGTGGACGCGATTCCTCGGCGGCGGCGCGGCGACGATGCTCGAGGTGCTCGACGCCTATCAGCAAGCCGAGCTGCTGCGGCTCCAGCAGCCCGACCAGGAATACAACGCGCGAGAAGCGGTGGCGGAGACCAACCTGCTGTTCGGCCGTATCCAGTGATGAAGCGCAGGTGCTCGAACCGTCGCACGGCCGCGATTTTTGCGGCCGCCGTCGCGATAGCGCTGCTGGCCGGATGCGGCGGTGAAAAACCGGCAGGCGACGAAGCCGCGGCGCCGTCCAATCCGGTGCTGCTGGTGAGCGCCGCCCGGGCTGAAGTGCATCCGATGACCAGCAATCTGCGGCTGCTGGGCAAGACGGTCGCGACCCGCCACGTGATCATACGTGCGCCGACCGCCGGCCGCGTGATCGGATTGAAACTCACCAGCGGCGATTCAGTGCGCAAAGGAAAGGTCGTCGCGCATGTAATCAATCGCGAGCTCGAAGCGGCGGAAGCCGGACTCGCGGTCGCGCGCAAGATCGATCCGCAGGACGCCAAGGCGTTGAGCGCGTCGGTCGGACGCTACAGCCACAGCGCCGGAATCCCGGTGGTAGCGCCCGAGTCGGGAATCGTCTCGCAGCCGCCCGTCAGTAGCGGCCAGATGGTTGCCGACCTCGACACTTTGGTCGATCTGATCGATCCGGCGAGCCTCTACATCGATACTTCCGTGCCGGTCAACCAGCTTTCGCTGGTGAAGCCCGGGATGTCCGCGACCGTAACAACGCCGTTTCATCCCGGGGTCGAGTTTCCCGCGCGAATCGCGGCGATCATGCCGACCTTCGACGCGGCCAGCGCCAC
>JBOHWI010000383.1:0-6877 GCA_050736675.1 Binatus sp. (SeqCode) | reverse complement strand
TCGTCGGTGGGAGTCGCGCGATGGTCTCCGAGCACGGCCATGGGAGTGTCTCACGAATCGCAATCGAGATTCGTAAATCTGAACTGATGAACGAAGTCGGCGTAGCGCTGCGTGTAGTCACGCAGCTCGCACAGTTCGCATTTCGGCATCGCGGCTAAGCCGACGCGTCGCGAGCCATCACGACTCGCGACGCATCGAGGCGCGGATTGCTACTTCGGCGAAGCAGCCGCGGCGGGCGCTGCCATCGCGGGCGACGGAGCGCCCATTGCGGACGAAGGCGCCGACATTGCGGGCGCCTCTTTGCCCGACTTGGCCTGCATCGAAGACTTGGTCTCGGCCTTTGTTGCCTCCTTCGCGTGTTTCTTGCACTTGCGGACTTGGTAGATTGTGGTGTTCAGATCCTTGGCTACTTCCTTCTGATGCTTGCCGCTGTTGAGTTCGTTCATCACGGCGTCGCAATCGACCTTGGCCGTAGCGTAGGCCGGTCGCGCCGCAAGCGCGAAGGTCGTCAGGAGCATCGCAGAGGCCGCCGCAAGCGCAAATTTCTTGGTCAACATTTTTTTCCCCGTCCAGGTTTAAGGTCGTTTCAAACGACGCACAGTATTTCAAAATCTCGGCCGCTTCAAAAGAGGCGCCAAACCGCTCTCCCGGCGGGTCATGACTTCGGTTTCGCGAAGCCCGGAAACGACGGCTGGCGTTTTTCCTGCAAGGCGGCGACACCCTCGGCCAGGTCGGCGCTGAAGAATCCGATCATCTCCATCGCCAGCGAGGCGTCGAACGCCGGCCCCGCCACGCGCAGCCAGTTGTTGAGCGATCGCTTGGTGAATCTCACCGCCTGCTGCGGACCCCTCGCGAGCTTGCGCGCGACTTCCATCGCCTTGTCCATCAGCTTGTCGGCGGGAACGCAGAGGCTCACCAGCCCGATCCGTTCGGCCTCCTTGCCGTCGATAAAATCCGCGGTCATCAGGTAGTACTTCGCTTTCGCCATGCCGCAAAGCAGCGGCCAGATGATCACCGCGTGATCTCCGGCCGCGACTCCCAGGCGCAGGTGCCCGTCCGTGATGCGCATCGCCTCCGACGCGATGCTGATATCGGCCATGAACGCGACCGCCAATCCCGCGCCGACAGCGACGCCGTTGATTGCCGAAATGATCGGCTTGTCGAGATTGATCATGTTGTAGACGATATCGCCGGCTTCCTTCATCGCCTTGCCGATATTGTCCGGGCTCGCCGACATCTGCGCGATCATGTCGAGGTCGCCGCCGGCAGAAAATGCGCGCCCGGCACCCGTCACGACGATGACGTTGGTCTCGTCGTCGTCGGCGATGTCGAGCCACACGCGGCTCAACTCCCAATGCAGACGCGTGTTGGTGGCGTTGAGAACTTCGGGACGATTGATCGTGATGAGCAGGATGCCGTCGTCCTTACGCTCGAACAGGAGATGCTGGTACTCGCTGTACTTCACGATCACCCTTTGTAAATGTCGATGACCTTGCCGAGCAGTGCGATCGCTTCGGGCTTTGGGCGCTGGAAACTGTTGCGCCCGATGATCGAGCCGTAACCGCCGCCGTCGTGAATTCCGTGCACGGTGTTGAGCAGCGACTCGTCCGTTTCCTTGACGCCGCCCGAGAAGATCACGATTCGGCGGCCGTTGAACGCCGCCTGCATGACGTGCTTGACGCGCGCCGAGAGCGGTTCGACGGGGACCTTGTTGGCGTCGTACGCCTTCTTGGCCTCGGCCTGTTCGATAAACGCGGTGGGCGGCTTGACCTTGATGATGTCGGCGCCGAGTTGCGCCGCGATTTGCGCCGCATACGCGACCACGTCGAGCGCGGTCTCGCCCTGCTTGCTGATGCCCGAGCCGCGCGGATACGACCAGATGACCAGCGGCAGACCGTGGGCCTTGGCCTCTTCCCCGATTGCGCGCGCCTCTTCGTACATCGACTTCTCCTGCGTCGAGCCGGGGTAAATCGTCAGTCCGACCGCGCACGCGCCGAGCCTCATTGCGTCCCTGACACTGGCCGTCATCGAGGGCGCCGGATCTTTTTCGTCGTTGAGCACGTCGTGATTGTTGACCTTAAGGATGAGCGGAATCTCGCCCACAAATTCGGCGACTCCCGCCTCGAGCAGTCCGAGCGGCGCCGCGAACGCGTTGCATCCGGCGTCGATAGCGAGCTGAAAGTGGTAGCGCGGATCGTAGGCGGCAGGATTCATCGCAAAGCTTCGCGCGGGGCCATGCTCGAAGCCCTGATCCACCGGCAGGATTACGAATTTTCCGGTACCGGCGAGCTTGCCGTGATTGAGCATCCGCGACAGGTTGTTGCGCACGCTGCCGTTTTCGGAATCGTAATAGCCAAGAATCTCTCGAACGCGCTTGGTCATATACCTCTGTCTCCCGTCGGGAGTGTCATTGCAGTTTGCACTCCTATATCACAACATCGCGGCGGCGACGTGGGCTGCTCCGAGCAGGCCGGCGGCTGGATTCAGCGACACGCGCACTTCGATTCGCTTCAAAATCTCGTTCAGCCTGCCCTTGGCCAGAAATCCGTGCACGAACGCACCACCGGTCAGCATCGGCAAAATTTTCGGTGCGATGCCTCCGCCAAGATATACGCCGCCCAGCGCCAGGACTTTGAGCGCCAGATTGGCGGCCTCCGATCCGTAAATATCGCAAAACATGGTGAGAGCGTGAACACATACCGGGTCGCGTCCGGCCAGCGCCGCTTCGCTCACCGCTGCGGCTTGGTCCCCGTTGTCAATTTCTTCAGTCAGCCAGCCAGGTTCTTCAGCGCGACTCTCGCGACGCAGGAATCGATAGATATTCCACAGCCCCGGGCCCGAGAGGACGCGCTCGTAGCTTGCGTGTCCGAATTCTCCCGTGAGAAACCGCAGCAGCTCTATCTGTTCGGCGCCGTGCGGCGCGAAATCGCTGTGCCCGCCTTCGGACGCGACCGCATAATATTTGTCGCCTTCCCAGACGAGTGCCGACTCGCCGAGGCCGGTGCCCGCCGCGAGTACCGCGATGTTGCCGTGCGCGGGCGGGTGCTGTGCGGGATGCAACACCACGAACTCGGCGGGCTTCAGGTGAACCATGCCGTAGGCGGCTGCCGTCAAATCGTTAAGCAAGCGAACCGGCACGCCGTTCAGTGCGCGCGACAGCGAAGTGCTCGAGAGTTGCCACGCGACGTTGGTGGCTTGCGCGGCACCATCGATGATTGGGCCCGGCACGCCCAGGCATGCGGCATTCACCGCCGCGTTGGCGCCAAGGAAATCCGCGCACGCCGCCTCGAGGCTGTCGAACTGCGCGGTCGCGTAGCGATGCTCGCGCACACTTTCCAGTGTGCCCGCGGAGTACTTGAAAAGCCCGAGATGAGTTTTGGTTCCACCGACATCGCCGGCCAGGATGAGCCCATCCATGGGAACCTCGATCGATTCAGCCTTCGACGGCGAATGATTCGGCTAGTGCGACTTCCTCCGCACTGCCGATGTAGATCGGATGCCGCTCGTGGATCGCGGTTGCAGCAATATCGAGAATTCGCCCCTTGCCGGTGGAACCGCGCCCGCCCGCCTGCTCCGCGAGCATCGAGAGAGGAGCCAGCTCGTACATCAGGCGCAGCTTGCCTTTGGCCTTGCCGCCTTCGGCGACTTCGCCGGGATAGAGATAGATCCCTCCCTCGAGCAGAAATCGGTGGAAGTCCGCGGCGAAAGCGCCACAATAGCGCAGCGAGTAACTGGTGCGCTTGTCCTTGCGGCTGGTGATATGCGCGAGGAACCTGCGGGCTTCGTCGCGCCATTTGCCTGCATTGGCCTGGTTGACCGCGTAGGTGCTGCCATGCGGAGGCATCTTCACGTTCTCTTTCCACAGAATGAACTCGCCGAGCGATCGATCGAGCGTGAAGATATCGACGCCGGCGCCCGCGCTGTAAACGAGCTGAGTGGCCGGACCGTACAGAATATAGCCCGCGATGACCTGCTGGGTTCCGGGGCTCAGGAGGTCCTCGATTCCCGTGTCATGTTTGGGCGCGCGTTTCTTGACGGCAAAGATAGTGCCGAGCGACCCGTTGACGTCGGTATTCGACGAGCCGTCGATCGGATCGTACAGCACGCAGTAACTATGATCGCGGCAGTTGGACGCGTAGTGACGCGGCTCGTCCATCTCCTCGGAAATGAGACTGCATACCGGGTAGCCGTGCTCAAAGGCGTCGAGGAAAACCTGGTTGCCCCACTGGTCGAGCTTCTTGACCTTCTCGCCCTGGACGTTGGTCTCGCCGGTGTAGCCGAGCTCGCCGGTGAGACCCGCGGCTGCAAGCTCGCGGGTGATACGCTTGGCGATCAGCTCGATGCGCTCCATTATCAGCGCAAGGTCTGTGACCGGAATCGCAGTCGCGCTTTTCGTCATGATATGACGCGTGAGAGTAATGCCGCCGCTCATCTGAGTTACCTCTCCTAGAGCGTTCGCCAGGTGCGTCCGTCGGCCGCGATCATCAATGCTGCTTCGAGCGGTCCCCACGAGCCCGCTGCATAGATTGGCGGATCCATCGGCGATTGATCCCACGCGTCGAGGATCGGCTGCACGAATGTCCACGCTTCTTCGACCGTGTCGCGCCGCATGAAGAGCGTCTGGTCGCCGACGATCACGTCGTTGAGCAGGGTCTCGTAAGCTTCCGGCGTCGAAGTCACGTAGTGAAAATCGACTTTGACCTGCTGCAGCTTGGTCGCTGATCCCGGCACCTTGGACATGATGTGCAGCGCGAGGCCCTCGTCGGGTTGAATCCTGATGGTCAGCATATTGGGCGCCAGCGGGGCGCGTGGGTTTGCGTTATATAGGATTCGAGGGACGTTGTTGAAGTAGATCGCGATCTCGCTCGAACGCTTGGGCAGCCGCTTGCCGGTCCGCAGGTAGAACGGCACGCCCGCCCACCGCCAGTTGTCGATCCAGCATCGAATCGCGACGAAAGTCTCGACCTGCGAACCGCGAGCGATATGCTCCTCGTCGCGATAGGCCTTGACCGGCACGCCGCCAATGAGGCCTTCGCCGTACTGGCCGCGCACGACCCATTTCTCGAGGTCCTCGTCGCCGAGCGGGCGCAGCGCGCGCAGCACGTCGAGCTTCGCGTCGCGCATCGACTCGGCGCCGGTGGTGTTGGGCGGCTCGGTGGCGATCATGCAAAGCGTCTGCAGCAGATGGCTCTGCACCATGTCGCGCAATGCCCCCGCGTGATCGTAGTAGGAGGCGCGCGTGCCGACGCCCTCGGCTTCGGCGACAGTGATCTGGACGTGATCGACGAAGCGCGCGGTCCAGATAGGCTCGAAGATCGCGTTGGCGAAGCGCAACACCATCAGGTTCTCGACGGTTTCCTTGCCGAGGTAGTGATCGATTCTGAAAATCTGGCTTTCGTCGAAATGGCGCGCCAACTGGCCGTTGATCTCCGACGCGCTGGCGAGATCGGAGCCGATGGGCTTTTCGACCACGACGCGCGTGAACGGATGCCCCTTCTGCGGCGGATGAATCATTCCCGCCGCGGTCAATCCTTCCGAGCAGGTGTCGATGAAAGCCGGCGGTATCGCGAAGTAGTATGCGCGATTACCCTCGGTGCCGCACTCCGCGTCGATCGCCTCGCATCGCTTGCGCAGATTCTGATAATCGGCGGCCGCGGTGAACGTGCCGCGATTGAAATGAAGCATGGGGGCGAACTTCGCCCAGTGCTCTTTTTCGACCGGGCGGCGCGAGAACTGCTCGATGCCGCTGAGCGCGAAGGCGCGATACTTTTCGTCGTCGAGATCCTCCATCGAGAAGCCGAGAATCGCGAACTTGTCCGGCAATTCGCCGTCGAGCGACAGATTGTAAAGCGCGGGGATCAGCTTGCGATGACTCAAGTCGCCGGCGCCGCCGAAAATCACGACGATGCATGGGTCGTAGTGAGGGCGTTCTTTGACGGTGTGCAGATGATTGAGATCGGCGGTCCGGTTTGCGGTCGCGGCCATAAATTAGCTTAACCCTCTTGCACTCTATTCCTTGACGACGCCGTGGCCGCCGAACTCGTCGCGCAGGGCAGCGAGCAATTTCTCGCCGAAGGTCCCTCCGCCCTTGTCGGCGCGCGAGCGAAAGCGCGTGAACAGCGCCATCGTGATCACCGGCATCGAGATGTTTTTGTCGATTGCGTCCTGCACCGCCCAGCGGCCCACGCCCAAATCCTCGACGTAGCCCCTGATCTTCTTGAGACCCGGATCTTTTTGCAGTACGTTCGCCGTCAGCTCCAGGAGCCATGATCGCACGACGCTGCTTTTTCCCCACAGGTTGGCAATGCTGAGCAGGTCGAGCTTGTAATCCGACTTGTGCATCGCCTCGAAACCCTCCGCGTACGCCTGCATCAAGCCATACTCGATTCCGTTGTGGACCATCTTGACGTAGTGACCCGCGCCGTGGCCGCCGACGTGGTCGTAGCCGTCGGGAGGCGCGAGCGTTTTGAAAATCTCCTCGTAGCGCCGGAAGGTTTCCGACTCGCCGCCGATCATCAGGCAATAGCCGAGCTTGAGTCCCCAAATGCCGCCGCTGGTGCCCACATCGAGCAGATGCAGTTTCTTGCCGGCGAGCACGGCCGCGCGGCGGACGTCGTCGTGAAAATTGGTGTTGCCGCCGTCGATGATCGCGTCGCCGGGCTCGAGCAATTCCGCCAGTTGGCCGATCGTGCTCTCGGTCGGCTCGCCCGCCGGCACCATCACCCACACACCCCGCGGCGGCGCGAGCCGGGCAACGAGGTCCTTGAGCGAATTGACGCCGTCGGCGCCGAAGGTCGAGACCTCTTTAAGCTTCGCATCGTCGAGATCGAACCCGACAATCTGATGGTTGTCGCGCCGCAACCGCTCGACCATGTTC
>JBOHWI010000382.1:0-1813 GCA_050736675.1 Binatus sp. (SeqCode) | reverse complement strand
CCCGAATAGCAATCGAGACGCAGCAACTTGCGGCCGGCGGCGATGGTGACTCGTTCGGCGAACTTGACCAGATCGACGCCGAGGCCGCGCGCCTCGCGACGCACGGCGATTCGATGGATGTAGCCGGCGCCGTCGGTAGCGCCGGGCCAGAACATCTCGTCGCTCCACTGGAGCGTGAAAGTACCAACCGCCCGAGAACTGCGCCGTGCAACATACACTTCGCCGCGCGAAATGTTGGTCGCGATCAGCTTGCGCGGGAATCCGTCGACCGGCCATTGATTGATCCCGCGCGACGAGAGCCATCGCGCCGACTCGTTCAGAACCTCGAGCAGGTCGTCGAGGTCGGCAGGGACGGCGAGGGTAAGTTCCACCGAGCCAATCGTAGTTGCGATCGGCTCGATGGTGGTCGAACTCATTTCAAGGAATTGCTGCGGTTACGCCCAGCGTGAGCGCGGGCGGTTGCGGGTCGAGCGATTACGCGCGCCCGACGAGCGGAACACGGTCACCGGCTTGGGCGCGTGAATCTCGATTTTCTCGAAACCCTCGACGTGCTCGCGATCGAGCGCGTTGCCGAGCGTGCGCTCCAACCGCGCCAAGTTGACGCGCTCTTCCTGCGTGACCAGGCTGATCGCCTCGCCCGCCTTGCCCATCCTCGCGGTGCGGCCGATGCGATGGATATAGCCCTCGGTCTCGTCGGGCAGGTCGAAGTTAATCACGTGCGAAACGTCGGGGATGTCGAGGCCGCGCGACGCCACGTCGGTCGCGACCATCACGCGAAACTTCTTCGCGCGGAAACCCGCCAATGCCGCGTTGCGCTGGCCCTGAGAACGGTCACCGTGAATCTGGACCGCCTTGATATTCGCGCGTATCAACAGCTTGGCGACGCGGTCGGCGCGGCTCTTCGTGCGGGTGAAGACGATCGCACTCTCGACTTCGGGACGCTTGAGAATCTCGAGCAGCACCGGACCTTTGTTCTCGAGCGTGACCGGGTAAATCGATTGGCGAATCTGCGACGGCGGCGCGGCTTTGCTGCCACCGACCGTGACGCGCTCCGGCGTGGTCAGAAATTCGCGCGCGATCATTTCGGGACCGGACGCCATCGTCGCTGAGAACATCATGGTCTGCCGCTGCTTCGGCACCATCCGCATGATGCGGCGCAACTGCGGCAGGAAGCCCATGTCGAGCAGCCGGTCGGCCTCGTCGATGATGACGACTTCAACCTTGTCGAGCTTGACGATGTTGCGCTCGATAAAGTCGATGAGCCGTCCGGGACACGCGACGAGCACTTGCGCGCCCTTGCGTATCTCGTCGATTTGATGGCGCTCGGACTCGCCGCCGACTACGGTCGCACAGCGGATGTGGGTGTGGCGCGAGATCAGATGGAACTCGCGCGCGATCTGCGCAGCGAGCTCGCGCGTCGGCGTGATCACGATTGCGGCGATATGCCGCGTGTTCTTGCGATGCAGCCGGTCAATAGTCGGGATCAGAAAGGCCGCGGTCTTGCCGCTGCCGGTTTCAGCCGTGGCCACCACGTCGCGCCCGCTGAGCGCGACCGGGATAGCTCCGGCCTGGACCGGGGTCGGTGTATGGTGACCGCGGTCTTTGATTGAACGATGGATCTCGGGTGATACGGGAAATTCAGAAAACGACAAACAGTATCCTATGGTTCAGAGCCCCGGATTCCAGTTCAGAGGAAAAAGCCGAACTTGTGGGTCTGATGGGTTGCGAGGGTGGCGTCACGGAATCCGACGCGCGCATAAAGTCACGATTGACTTGGGCACAATATACAGGAAGTAGAGAAGCGACACAATGG
>JBOHWI010000381.1:0-5422 GCA_050736675.1 Binatus sp. (SeqCode) | reverse complement strand
CCATTCGAGATCGTACGCGCCCCACGTTCCTTTGATTTCGCTGTCTATTCCGCGGATGCGCTCGATGGCTTCGGTGATTCTCGTTATCGCGGCAGCGCCCCATGCTTGGCGATGGATGCCTGTTTGTTCGAGCGCGGCCAGATAGTCGGACATCCCGGCGATCACGTCGACGCTATAGCGCCACAGATCCTTCTCGGCATCCGCCAGGCGTGTATCCGCACTCGACGCTATCTCGTCTACCGCGGCTATCGCTTGGTTGAACGCGAGCGCGGCCTCGCGCAACTCGCCGCGCTTGCGCGTGGCCTTTTCCGGCGGCGTCACCGGCCTGATTATGTCTGCGTAGTCGAGGCAAAGCTTCGACGCGCGCTCGACGGCGCGATAGGCGGCGGCCATTTCGGGTGCGCACCGCGGATGCCGGCCTGAAGCGGTTTCTCGCAAAGTTGCATCGGGCTCGAAATCCGGACTCTGCGATCCTCGAACAAACGCCTCCAGGTTCACCGGATACGCCATGACGCTGTACGCGCCAAAGGTCAGGCACGAGACGCTGGTGAGACGCAGCCGACGATAGGCGCGGAGATCGGCAGCGATTACCGCCGGCGTCGCGAATCCCAGTCCGGCGAACAGAATCGCATCGGCGTAATATTCGAAGATATGGCCGCGCCCGTCGAAGATCTCCATGTATCGTTTCAACGATTGGAGATAGCGCGGATTGATTTCGCATTGCGGGTCGTCGATCGCGTGACTGTAGCATCGCTCGCGCGGCGCCCATTCGAACCATACGTTGTCGAGCGGCTTCAGGCCGGGGTGCGGATCGATCGTGTCGTGATAGGCGAGGTACGCGATCGGCGGCGCCTTGGCCTCGGCGCCGAGCGCGCCGGCGATTTCGTTGACGACATCCATATACTGAAGCTCCGGCGCAAGCTCGCGGCATCGGCCGCATCGACACCACGCACCGCGCCATACGTCGGCGCCCCAGATGTGCAGCAACTCGTTTTCAGGATGATCGCGAACATATGCGAGCGCACCCTCGCGGACCAGAGCGACCGCGTCGGGACTGGAGACGCACAGATTGCCGCGCGCCGCGCGCACGCCGTCCTCGCCGGCCGGAAAATATTCGGGATGCTTGCGGAAGCGATCGCGCGGCAACAGGAGTTGGAGGACGTGCCCGCCGTACTCGACGCCGATTCCGTGCTGGTGCAGCAGCGGCGCGATCTCGTCGATCTTCAGCCGCGTGTTGTGCGCATGGCGGATGTACGAGAACGCGTTGATGCCGCGCCGCGCCATCCACGGAATGAATTCGCGGTCGTGGCGCAGGTGCAAGTCAAGGCGGTCGGGTAAGTTGTAGTTCCAGGTCATGATGTCGGAGATGAATGCGCGGCGCGTAAAGGCGGGCGTGACGCGCCAGGGCCTGAGCGCCGCCAGGCGGGCAACGTCGATTCGCGGATACGAGAGCGCGGCGCCGGGCGGAAATTGCGCGCCGAGCTTTTCCAGTAGATTCGACCCGGCGTGAATCAGTCCGCGCTCGCAGCCGGCGCGAATCACTATCGATTCAGCACGAAGTGATACGTCGAAGCTGTCGCCTTCGAGCGTGATTGGCAATGCCTGCGCGGAAGTCGTCGAGTGGCCGAGGTCGATTCTCATTTCGGCCGGTGGCAGTGACGCGTCCGCCGACGTTTCGACCGCGAACCCGAGCATCGCGGCCAGCCCACTCGAGAGATCGCGCGCGGCGAGCGCTGCGACTTCCCCGCTACTGCCGCTGATGCGAATTCGCGGCGCGGTGATGGCTTGCTTGCTCATTCTCTCTTAGACTCGCCGTCTTCCGGAGGCGCCGCGATGATAACATGCTCCGTTATCGCGGAATCAAACACGGCGGACGCGTTTCGCCGAGATCTTCGGAACGCGACGAGCGCGGGATGCGCGCGAGCGCGCGGTGGCCTTCGGCGCGGCGCATCCTTCGAGAAAGACGGTTAGGCCGTTCATAAAACGTTCTTCAAGGGTGTCGGATCTGTTCTTCCACCATCCGCTAACCCAGTTGCCGGCAATAAGTATGAGCATCCCTTCCATCATTTCCGCGAGATGCAACGGCTCCTGATCGGCGCGAATTTCGCCGCGCTTTTGGCCTTCGGCAAAGAGTCGCTCGTATTGCTTGTAGAGTTGAAGCGATCTCTCGCGCAGAACGCCCTTGACGTCGGTCATGAACCGGGATTGCTTCGCAACGAGCGCATGAAACTCAGGGTCTGAGTCCCACGCCGTCGCCCATTGGCGCATCACGCTGCGAATACGGTCGGGTACGCCGCGATCGTGGCGTTCGAGTTCGCGTTTCACCGCCGCGATTGAGAACTCGAGCATCTCGACCGCGAACGCCATTATCAGAGCGTCCTTAGTGGGAAAGTAGTTGAAGAAAGTGACCTCGCTGATGCGCAGCCGCTCGACGATGTCGCGGACGCGGGTCTCTTCGTAACCTCGTTTTCGAAACAGCGTGGCCGCGGTATTTAGAATCGCGTGGCGCTGCTCGGCTTTCTTCTCCTCGCGTAAGCCCATCGCCCAATCAATTACACATCAAGAGTCGCGAAGGGAACCCGGGTCTGTTGCGCGGCGGTTCCTGACAGCGCGGTGGCGCAGCGATCTCGCTGCGTTGACTTTTGGTTCACCATATATATTAAGTGTACTTCACTATTATGCAAAAGTCGATGAAACGGCCGGATAGAGTTTCCGTTGATCGAGTCGGACAGACGTTTCGGACCGACGCAGGGCGATCGAATTCGGCGTCGTTTGCGCGGCGCGCGGCGGCCGCCGTCAGGGCGACGCTCGCGCACCGCCGGCTGCCGCTGGCTGTCGCCATTCTGGCGGCCATCGCGATGATGCCGGCGCTAACCGGCGGCTCGCAGCTCGACGATTATTTTCAACGCATGACAATGCTCGGTTACGGCGATTCCAAACCGATTCAGGTCTTCGTGCAATACCTCGATCGCCTGCATAATCAGAAGCAGATTGATTTCGGCACGCTGCCGTGGTGGGCTTCGCCGGACCTGCACATGGCGTTTCTGCGCTACGCGAGCACGCTTACCATGATGCTCGATTATCGCCTCTGGCCGAACAGCCCCGCCCTGATGCATCTGCACAGTCTGCTCTGGCTGTCAGCGGCGGTCCTGGCGGCCGCATTTCTTTATCGTGAGGTGCTGGGCGCCACCTGGATAGCCGGGCTGGCGGCTCTGATGTACGCGCTGGACGGCGCGCATGCTGTGCCGGCGGCATACCTGGCCAACCGCAACGCCTTGATTGCCTGCTGCTTTGGATTCCTCTGCCTGCTGGCATTCGTTCGCTGGCGAAAGCACGGGCACCGGCGGACTCGGTGGCTGAGCGTCTTGATGCTGGCGCTGTCGCTATCCGCCGGCGAGATGGGCTTGGCTACCGTAGCATACCTGCTCTCTTACGCGCTGACCGTCGACCGGGACGGGATTCGAGCGAGGCTCGCGCGGCTCCTGCCCCATGGGGGAGTGCTAGGAGCCTGGGCATTGATCTACAAGCTTGGCAATTTCGGCTCTCATGGCTCGGGATTTTACGTCGACCCGCTGCATGATCCGCTGAGCTTCGCCAGTTTATTTTGCCGGCGGGCTGCATTTCTGCTGATGGGACAATGGACGCCGATCCCTGCGGAGATGAGTATGGCCAACGCGCCCGGCACATCGGCATTCTTGCATATTAGCGTCTTCAGCTTCGCCATTGCCGCGTTGATGGCAGTTCTCTTTGTCCCGTTGATCCTGCGCGATCGGGTGGCGCGATTCTGGGGCCTTGGTGCGCTGCTTTCGTTGATACCGATCGGCGCCGTTGGTCCGGAGAATCGGCTGTTGGGTTTCGTCGGCTTGGGCTCGATGGCACTTCTCGCTCAACTGACGCAGTTCGTTTTCGCACGCTCTTCCGTCGCGTCGGTGTCTCGGGTCTGGAAAGGATTTGCCTGGGCTGCAACTCTAATCTTTCTTCTAATTCATTTGATCGCCGCTCCGTTCCTGGGGATCGCCCGGATCGATTACCAGGCAAACGTCAGCTCCAGGATGATGCGTGCGATCGCAAGTGTTCCAAGTAATCCGCGAATCGAATCCCAGGATCTGGTGCTCCTTAACCCACCCGAACACATCCACCTCGTCACCGCGATTTGGGCCGTGAAACAGCTGCAGAACCTGCCCATGCCGGGGCACCTGCGCGCGCTCTCTGCGGGAGGTACGCTGGAGGTCACGCGCGTCGGGCCTCGGTCGCTGCAAGTACGTTTTCCTGGTGGATTCTTTCCGACGGCATTCAGTCGTTACGTGCGCAGTCAGAACGACCGCTTTTCACTGGGGCAGCACATCGACCTGCCAGGTCTGTCAGTCGTCGTCGAGTCCCTCGATACGTATGGCGATCCGGCGCAGGTGCTGTACCAGTTCCCGGTGCCGCTCGAAGATTCCTCGCTGCGCTGGATGCGATGGCAGGATGGCGTCTACGTTCCGTGGTGTCCGCCGTCGATCGGCCAAACGGAGAAGCTGCCAGCCGTGCATGGAATTTTTTAGCTGAGTATCCCAAGTCTGTCTTCGCTCGCGGCCTGCAAGGTTGACGCGTCGTTTTTCCGGCGGCGGCGGAATGATAGGATGAGCGTCGCGCTTTGCAGGCGCAGCCTCATCCCAATCGAAACCGCGACAGGTCCGGTCCGCACAATGCCGAGTCCAAATGAAATTCTTGCCGAACTCAAGAAAGTAAAATACCCCGGCTTCACCCGCGACATCGTATCGTTCGGAATCATCAAGGATATCGAAGTAGCGTACGCGGGCGTGACTGTTGCGCTCACGATGGCGTCGGCGAAACCCGAAGTGGTCGAGAAAATTGTGGCCGAAGTGAAAGCGACGGTGGCGGCGATGCCGGGTGTGCCCGCCGTCAACGTTCAGATCGAACAACCTGCGGCGAGCGCGCCGCGAGCGGCGGCCGGAATGGCGCAGCCGCGCACGATCAAAGGCGTCAAGCACATCGTCGCGGTCGCCAGCGGCAAGGGCGGCGTCGGCAAATCGACCGTCGCGGTGAATCTCGCGCTCGCGATGCATGCACTCGGCTGGCGCGTCGGCCTGATGGACGCCGACGTGTACGGGCCGAGCGTCGCGATGATGGTCGGCGTCGAAAAGGCCGTCACGCTCACGCCGGAACGCCGAATCATCCCGCTCGAGCGCTACGGCATCCGCTACATCTCAATGGCGCTGTTCATCAACGACGAGACTGCCGTCATTTGGCGCGGCCCGATGGTCACCAAGCTCGAAACGGAGTTTCTGTTCAACGTCGAATGGGGCGAGCTGGACTGCCTGGTGCTCGACCTGCCGCCCGGCACCGGCGACGCGCAACTGACTATTACGCAGCGCGTCGCGCTGGACGGCGGCGTGATCGTGACAACGCCGCAGGAAAT
>JBOHWI010000380.1:0-3478 GCA_050736675.1 Binatus sp. (SeqCode) | reverse complement strand
CGCTTCGAGCGCCAGGCCGAATTGCGGAACCGGCGAATACGCGCCCATCCCGCCGGTATTGGGTCCACGATCGCCGTCGAAGATTGCCTTGTGATCCTGGAAGGTGCCGAGCGAGATGGCGTTGTCGCCGTCGCACAGCGCGAAGAACGAAGCTTCCTCGCCGGTCAGAAACTCCTCGACGATTACGCGATTACCCGCCGCGCCGAAGCGCCGGCGCTCCATCGCGTCGGCGACTGCCTCCAGAGCGGTAGTCGTGTCGTGGCAGATGACAACGCCTTTTCCGAGCGCGAGCCCGTCCGCCTTGACGACCATCGATCCGGTGCGCGCCTTGACGTAGCGGTGCGCGGACTCCGCGTCGTCGAAGGCGGCGAAGTCAGCGGTCGGCACGCCCGCCTCGCGCATGATCGCCTTGGCAAATGACTTGCTGGTCTCGAGCTGCGCCGCGGCCGCAGTCGGTCCGAATATTTTGAGACCCGCGCTCGTGAACGCATCGACGATGCCGGCGCCGAGAAAATCCTCGGGCCCGACGATAGTCAAGTCGACCGAGTTTGATTTAGCGAATTCGATCAAGGCGCTGAAATCAATCGGCGCGATCGGCACCGGCTCTGCGATTTGTTCGATGCCCGGGTTACCGCCGGTGCAAAAGATCTTCCACACCGACTCGCTCTGATGGAGCCGCCATACAATCGCGTGCTCGCGCGCGCCTTTGCCTATGACCAGAACTTTCATCGCGCGCGCTAATGCCTGAAGTGGCGCACCCCCGTGAAGACCATCGCGAGGCCGAACTTGTCCGCGGCCGCGATCACTTCATCGTCGCGCACGGCGCCGCCCGGCGGCGCGATCGCGGTCGCACCCGCTTCGGCGGCGAGTGTTGGACCGTCGGGAAATGGAAACAGGGCCTCGGACACGAGCACCGAACCTTCGAGAGCGACTTTGAGACGGGCAGCCTTTTCGCGCGCCGCGTAGACCGGATCGATGCGCGAGGTCGCGCCGCCGCCGACCGCCAGCGTGCGATCCTCCGCGACGAACGCGATGGCGTTGGACTTGATATGCTTGCAAACTTTGATGCCGAAGGTGAGCGCGCGCATCTCGGCGTCGGTGGGCGCGCGCAGCGTCACGAGCTTTCCTTTGCGCGGATCTTCGATCGCGAGGTCCGGTGTCTGCACCAGCAGTCCGCCGAGAACTTTCTTAACGTCGAGCTCGTTGCGATCAACCGCTTTCGGATTGAACGTCATCACGCGCCGATTTTTCTTTTTGCGCAGGAATGCGATCACGTCGTCGGGATACGCCGGTCCGATCAGCACTTCGGTGAAAAGCTCATCGACGGCGCGCGCGAACTCCATGTCCCACGGCCGGTTGGCGATTACGATGCCGCCGAAGGGCGAATCCGGATCGGTTGCGAACGCCTTGTCCCATGCCGCTTTGAGCGTGTCGGCGATACCCACGCCGCACGGCGTGTTGTGCTTGAGGATCGCGACGACTGCGCGCCGATCGTCCTCGAACTCGAGCATCAGGTTCATCGCGGAGCTGATATCGACCACGTTGTTGAACGATAGTTCTTTGCCGTGAAGTTGATGCGCGATCTCGAGGAAACGGCCGTAAAGCGCGCCGGTCTGATGCGGATTCTCGCCGTAGCGCAGCGCCTGCTCGCGCTCGAGCGACAGGTTGTAGGTCTCGCCGAGACTCGACGAGTCAGCGGCCACATGCGTGCCGAGATAATTCGCGATGGCGGCGTCGTACGCGGTGACGCGCGCGAAGGCCTTGCGCGCGAGGCGCCATCGCGTATCCGCGGTAATGCCTCCCTGGTTTGCGTCGAGTTCCGCGACGATTGCATCGTAGTCGGCGGCATCGACGACCACCGCGACGTCGTTGTGATTTTTTGCCGCGGCGCGGACCAGCGTAGGCCCGCCGATGGCGAGCTTTTCGATCGCTTCGTCGAGGCTCACGCCCGGCCTGGCGACGGTTTTTTCGAACGGATAAAAGTTCACGACCACGAGATCGATCGGT
The DNA here is from genome assembly GCA_050736675.1 of Binatus sp. (SeqCode). Taxonomy (GTDB): domain Bacteria; phylum Desulfobacterota; class Binatia; order Binatales; family Binataceae; genus Binatus. The sequence continues at coordinate 1,471 of JBOHWI010000380.1, read as the reverse complement.
TCTATTCCATACTGGGACATCTGGCGCCGATGGCTCTCTTCGCCGCGCCGCGCCAGGATGCCGCCGTGAATCTTCGGGTGGAGTGTCTTCACGCGGCCGTCGAGCATCTCGGGCGAGCCGGTAAAATTCTCGACCGAGCGGACTTTGACGCCGGCTGCTTCCAGAGCCGCCATGGTACCGCCGGTCGACACGAGCTCGACGCCGTGCCGGGTCAGCGCCCGGGCGAAATCCGCCACTCCCGCCTTGTCGGCGACGCCGATCAGCGCGCGCCTTACCACGACCCTGTGATCGCTAATCGCCATCTAACTCCGAATCACGCGCGGCACTCGTTTGCCGACCGTGCATAGCATCTCGTACGAAATTGTCTGCGCCAGCCGTGCGACGTCGTTGACGCTGATAACCTCGCCGCCCGATTCGCCCCACAAGATTACCTCATCTCCGACCGCCGCGCCCGCGCTATCGGTGACGTCGATCGTCGTCAAATCCATCGAGACAGCGCCGACGACCGGCGCGCGCGCGCCACGCACGATCACCTCGCCGCCGTGCTGCAGGCCTCTGCGGTAGCCGTCGGCATAGCCGACCGGCAGCACGCCGATGAGACTTTCGCGCGGCGTTACAAAAGTATGCCCGTAGCCGACGCCGCTGCCGGCGGGCGCGCGCTTGATTTGCATCAGTCGGGTCTTGAAAGTCATCACAGGCCGCAACTCGACCCGCTCGCGCACGGCGGCGACAGGTGGCAGGCCGTAGATCGCGAGCCCCGGCCGCGCGAGGTTGAAGTGCGAGTCATGCCGCAACACGAGTGCCGCTGAATTTGCGACGTGGATTACAGTCGGCTTCATCCCGGCCGCGTTTATTGTCTCGATTGCAGAATTAAAGACCAGGAGCTGCGCGTCGGTGATCGGACTCTGCGGATCGCCGGCGTTGGCGAGCAGTGTGCAGACACCCTCCAGGCGCACCGCCGACGCGTTGCGCACGGCCTCGACGACGTCGGGAATATCGGCGGGCATCACGCCCAGCCGCGTCGCGCCGCTGTCGATCTTGACGTGAATCGGAAAGTCAGTGCGGCCCGTCGATGCCGCCGCGCGGTCGAGCAATCCGATCATCGCGGCGTCGAAAACGAAGGGCGTCAAGTCGAGCGCGACGATTTCCGCCACTTGTTCGGCGAAGAAGCCCGCCTGCAAGTACACTCGCGCGCGAACTCCGGCCTCGCGCAGCTCGCGCGCCTCGTCGAGCGTGGCGACGCCGAAATGGCGGCATCCTTCGTCGAGCAACGCGCGCGCGACCGTCACCGCGCCATGTCCGTAGGCGTCGGCCTTGACCACCACCATCAATTCGCCGTGAGCGGCCACTGCGCGCAGCGCGCGAAAGTTCGAGCGCAGCGCGCCGAGATCGATCTCGGCGAAGGTGGGGCGTTGCGTTTCAATTCTCATCGAACGCTGAATTTCCAACTTCGCGAGCGCGGACGCAAGAC
>JBOHWI010000379.1:0-8709 GCA_050736675.1 Binatus sp. (SeqCode) | reverse complement strand
CCATCGACCAGGTTCCTGCCCGCGGCGAAGGTCTGCTGGCCGATCGCGGCCCGGTCACCGCCGGACCCCGCACTTTTCAGGCTGAGCCCGGCCTCTCCCGCAACGTTGGGACCGAAGGCACCCCGGGCACGGTGCGCCTGCTCAACGCCAAAGCCGCAAAATTCGGAAATTTTTCCGCGGTGATTCTCGATCGCATATATACGCAAGTCACCATCGCCGAGAAGTCCGAAGATATTGCGCGAACCAGGCTGCCCACCGACCTCCGAGCCGTCGTCATCACCGCCGTCATGAACAAAAGCGGCAAGCTCACCGAACTGATCCTCGAACAACACTCGGGCAGAGGGAAAATCGATCAGATGATGATCGACGTCTGCAAAAAGAGCATCTGGTACGAAAACCCACCCGCCGCCGCCCTGTCCGGCGACGGTACCTACAAGCTGACCATCAGGTTGAAGCTCGAAAACTACGCCTCGAGCGACGAGCATCATTGGAGCTTCATCACCGACCTCGGCCTCGGCCTCGGCTAGCCACTCCCCTCTCCCCGCGCCGGCCTGGGGATGAACTTTTCAGCCTGACCCGCGCCGATTTTCTATGCTAACTATTAGGGTGTGCGACAAGTTGCTCCATTCTCGCCAAGCTTGCCTGAACCGGAGCGACGCCGACTCCAAACCAAACTAATTTTTGACGGAACGAAACTGCCATTAGCGGTCAACTTCCCAGGAACCACAACAGGTGGTATGAAATCGCAGTTTTCGCCTGAACTGGCGAAACCGCAATCGCGCCAATTCCAGTCCGATCTCCACGGGAGATCGCCGTTTTGAGCCCCCGGCAGCAGCCACTGGCAGCTTCTGCTAATATCGCCGCCGTGCAGTCGCTGGACGAATACATTCCGCGGCCGGGACTCTCCATCCCCATCGTCACGATTCTCGACGCCCACGGCCGCATCCTCGAAGACCAGCAGCGCGCCGTCGTGCGCTTCGCACTGCAGGACGGCGCCGGCGCCGACGTCATCTTCGCCGCAGGCACCACCGGCGAATGGGATCGCGTCGACAACGCCCGCCGCCAGGCCGTCGCGCGAATCGCCATCGAGGAATGCCGCCGCGCGCGCGCATCCGCCGCGAAAAAGATCGAAGCATGGGCCGGCATCACCGCCCACACGCGGAGCGACACGCTCGACAATCTGACCCATGCGCTCCACGCCGGCGCCGACGCGGTCGTCCTTGCGCCGCTCTCAATCAAGGACGTCGATCATCCTGCCGATTTCGTCGTGCGCGACATCGGCGGCGTCTTCGACCGCGTGGGCCGGATGCTTCCGCTGTTCCTCTATGACAACGCCGACATCGCCGCGCCGGGCAAGGCGCCGCATCTGCACACCCGCGACGTCAAGGCGATGGCGCGGCTGCCGTACGTGCGCGGAATAAAAGTCACCGCGAGTAAAAGCGTCATCGGCAACTACACGCGCGCCGCGTCGCACTTCAAAGCCGGCCACGAATTCGCCATCTATGCCGGCAACGCTTACCTCATTTTCGATTTGTTTGCCCCGCCCGAGGGCGTCGGCGATCGCATGCGCCATTACTGGAATCGCTACCTGACTCAGCGCACCCGTCCTTACGGCGTCGTCGCCGGACCCGCCAATGCGATGCCGCGCGAATGGCAGCGCGCGTGGCAGGTCTGCCGCTCGGGCGACGTCGAGCTGATGCGCTTGTATGCGGACGCAATCGAGGAATTTCGCATCGCGTGCGTCTTCAAGCGCGGCGCCAGGGCGTATCGCCCGACCATTGCAACGCTCAAGGCGTCGCTCAAGGAACTCGGCGTCATCGACTGCGACGCGGTCGCCGCGGGCACGCCGGAGCTAAGTGAAACGGAGCGGCGCGAATTCTCAAGGCGGTTCTCTGCTCTGCGCGAGCGCACGACCGAGACGCTTGAGCGCGGATGGGTCAGCGAATACGGTACCGCCGCCGGCCGCGCGCCGGCAACAACAGTACAAAAATCCGCGGGGCGCAATGGCTGAAGGGAAACTCGATGTCGTCGGATGCGGCAGCATGGTCGTTGACCTGTTCTACCGCACCCCGCGCATCATCCGCGCCGACGAGAAAATCCTGCTCCGCGCCCACACCGCCAGCGCCGCCATCGAACGCACGCAGGTCGGCGGCTTGGTCCTGAACCATCTCGGATGGGGCCGAATCCTTGGCCTCAAGACCGGCATTTTCGGCAAGCTGGGCGACGACCGCAACGGCGAGTTCCTGCGCGACGGCATGGATCGCCTCGGCATCCGCCATCACCTGACTTTCGACGGCACCGCCAGCGCGTTCGCGACCATCTTCGTCGACCACGCCGGCGACCGCGCTATCTACATGGCGCGCGGCGCGACCGGCGAGCTCACTCCGGCCGAAGTCCGCAACCGCCACGGCGCTTTCATCCGCCGCGCCAATCTGGTTTCCACCGAGATATCGCAGCTCCCGCTCCGCACCGTGCTCGCGATTCTGCTGTTCGCGCGCACCCACTCGATTCCCACGATTCTCGACGTTGACGTGCCGCCGTCCGACGCAATCGGATCGATCGGCACGCGCGCCGAACTCGAGCGCGCCTTGAAACTAGCGACCTGGTTGAAGCCGTCCAAAGCCGCCGCTCGCGAAATCGCCGGCAACGGGCGCGATCCCCTGAAAATTGCCGACGCGATTCGCGCGAAGTACGGCAACCGTGCCGTCATTATCACTGAGGGCGACAAGGGATGCTCGATCGCGGCGCGCGACACTTCCGTTCGCGTGCCCGCTTTCAAGGTCAAGCAAGTCGACTCGACCGGCGCCGGCGACGCGTTCCTGGCCGGTGTGTTCGCCGGCCTTCGGGCCGGCCTGCCGTGGGAAAAAATCGGGCGGCTTGCCAATGCCGCTGGCGCGGTCGCGGTCACGCGTCTCGGCGCGTTTCCGTCGGGCTTCGAAGTGCGCGAAGAAATTCTCGACCTCTATGCTGAACCGCTCGCACTGCCGGCGCCGCGCATGGACACCGAGCCGCGCGAGGCCGCGATCGGCGACTCCACCGTTGAAGTTGAAAAATTCTTCGACCTCGCGCTGGGCGAGCTCGCCGCGCTCCGCGGCGGCTTGAACATCGCCGCCATCTCGCGCACCGTCGAAATAATCCGCACTGCGCTCGGCCGCGGCGGCCGCGTCCACGTTACCGGCGTCGGCAAGCCCGAACACGTCGCGCGCTACGCCGCCAGCTTGTTCTGTTCGGTCGGCACGCCCGCGACATTCCTGCACGCGACCGAAACGCTGCACGGCAGCCTGGGCCAGGTGCATCCGCGCGACGTCGTCATCGCGATCTCCAACAGCGGCAGCACCGACGAATTGCTCTCGACCGCCACCGCCATCCGCGAGCAAGGCGCGCAGTTGATCGCAATCACCGGCAACAAGGATTCGAGCCTGGCGCAGCTCGCCGACCTCGTCATCCACGTTCCCATCCCCAACGAAGGCGGCGGCCTCGGCCTCGCCCCGCGCATCAGCGTGCTCGGCGAAGTCTTCGTACTCGCTGGACTGTCCGTCGCGTTGGAACTGGCTCACGGCCTGACCGTCGAGGAGTACTCACGATGGCATCGCGCAGGCGCAATCGGCGAAGCCGCCCGCCGCCTCGCCGAATCCCGCACGAGCGGCCGCCGCGCCTGACCTTTCTTGCCTCGCCCGTTAGTTCACGGGAGAGGCGGCCGACCGCAACGCAATCGGCGGTGAGGGTTCCGGGATCACGCAGTAGGTTGATGCCCTGTACTCTCTGTGCGAGCCGATCTATGACTCCTACTAACCCCTCAGGAGGCTCTCATCATGCACGTTGGTTACGGCGTAGTATTTCAAAATCCCGACAACGCACTTCCCGACGCCGAGGTCTATCGCAACGAGCTGCGCCTCGCCGAGCTGGCCGAGCCGCTCGGCTTCGATTCCATCTGGTCCGTCGAGCATCACTTCGACGACTACACGATGTGTCCCGACGTGCTGCAATTCCTCACCTACATGGCCGGCCGCACGACGCACGCGAAGCTTGGCTCCGGCGTGGTCGTGCTGCCGTGGCATGATCCAATCCGCGTCGCGGAGCAAGTCGCGCTGCTCGACCATGTTTCCAGCGGCCGGGTAATTCTCGGTCTCGGCCGCGGCCTCGCGCGCATCGAGTACGACGGTTTCCGCCTCGACCAGAACGAAGGGCGCAACCTGTTCGTCGAGTACGCCGAGCTGGTTCTGAGCGCGCTCGAAAACGGCTACATGGAGGGCGGCAAGTTCACGCGTCAGCCGCGCCGCGAGATTCGTCCGCGCCCCGCGCGCTCATTCAAGGGCCGCACCTACGCGGCGGCAGTCTCGCCCGAGTCGATGCCGATAATGGCGAAGCTGGGCGTCGGCCTGCTGGTGATTCCGCAGAAGCCGTGGGACGCGGTGAAGAAAGACTTCGAGGTCTACCACAAGGTCTGGCGCGAGGTTAATGGCGACACGCCCGCACCCCGACCGCTGTCCGGCGGATTCTGCGTCGTCGATGAAAACAAGGACCGCGCCGAAGAACTCGCGATGAAATGGATCGGCGCGAACTACCACACCGTCATGAAGCACTACGAGATGACGTCGCCGGATTTCGGCACCAAAAAGAGCTACGAGTTCTACAGCAACGTCGGCAAGTTCATCAAAAAGACCGGCGCCGACAACGCCGCGCACGACTTCGCGATGCTGATGCCGTGGGGAACGCCCGACCAGGTGCTCGAGAAGTGCGCGTTCATCCGCGACACCATCGGCGCCAACGGCGTGTTCTTCAATTTCAGTTTCGGCGGCATGCCCTATCAAGACGCGGAGCGCAGCATCAAGTGCTTCGCCAGGTACGTTCTGCCCGAGCTGAAAAAGTGGAACACGGAGCCGCTTGTCGATCCGGCCCCGATCCCGTCATCCGCCGCCGCGCGCTGAGAGCACTTCAGGCGCCCCGCTTCTCGCTATCGTGTGCGTGACCAATCGCATGGCGAAGATTGCGATCGAGCTTGGCGCAGTTCAGCACGACCTTCTCCGAATGCACCGCTTCGACGGCGCTGAGCGGCACCGTGAAGTCGCCGGCGTTCTCGACGTAGATCACCAGCTCGGGACGGCCGCCCGGCGCAACCTGCCGAACGGCGCCGAACTCCTCGCCGCCGTCGGAAACAAATGCTTGAAACCCGACTTGAATTTCTTCTTGCATGATTCAAATATCCGCCGAATATCGCATTGGGTCGAGAATGTCTCTCCGCTATCTTCCCTGAAACTCGGGCGCGCGCTTTTGCTGGAAGGCGGTGATGCCTTCCTTGTAGTCCGCCGTTTTTCCGGCTGCGCCTTGCGCCTGCGCCTCGCATTTCAGAACCGCGAACAGGCCCATGGCCTCTTCGTCGATCCGGCGCACGAGATGCTTCGATTGCAGGAATGCTGCGGTCGGACCGAGCGCCACTTGCGCCGCAACCTTGCGCGTCTCGGCAACGAGCGAGTCCTTCGGCATGCTTCGATTCATCAAACCGAGCTGGGCCGCTTCGGTGCCCGAGAGCAATCGACCCGTGTAGATCAGTTCGAGCGCGCGATGCGTGCCGAGGCGCGACACGAAAAACGAATGGCCGCCCGAGTCGAGCACCGCGCCGATTCGCGCGAACGGCGAACCGATCCGGGCGTCGTCGGCGACATAGACGACGTCGCATCCGAGCGCGAGTCCGAGTCCGACTCCAAGGCACGCCCCGTGAACGGCGGCGAAGGTCGGCGCCGGGAACGCGACGATTCGCTTGATCAGCGGATTGAACGTGCCTTCGATTATCGCCTCGGCGTCCTCGTCGCCCGGATGCGCATCCGCAAGGTCTCGTCCGGCCGAGAACGCCGGCCCTTCGCCGCGAATCATCATCGCGCGGGCACCCTGCGCCGCTGCCCGCTCGAGGCATCCGTTGAGCTCGGCCACCATCGCGTCGTTCAACGCGTTGAGCTTGTCGGGCCGGTTGAGAACAATTTCCGCAAGGCCGCCTTCTACCGACAGATCGACGCTCATATTCGTGGCCTCAAATTTTATTTAGAACACCGGGATAATGTCCTCGGCGGTGATATCGCCGACGTCAACTCCTTCAATATCAAGTTCGGGGATCGCGGGGAACTCGATATTCCATCGCTCGACCAGCTTGCGCACGCGCGCGATCGCAAGGCGCCAGTTGTTGGCCTGCTGCTCGTAGGTGAGGATGCCGAGGCCGGCCTCGCGCGCGGTTCGCAACAAAATCCGATGATTGTGCAGAAAGTAACCGGGCAAATCCCAGAACTGCGCCGGCGGCTCCCACAGCACCATCGAGAGGAACACGAACCCGGCGCGAAGCTGCTTGGTGATGAAGGTTTTGTGCTCGTCGGTGAGTCCGGGCCACTCCTTCTCGAGCAGATTGATGCAGATCTGCAGATGACGCGCTTCGTCGCGACCGATCTTGGTGAAGATTTCGCGGAACACCGGATGCGACGTAGCGTGCGCCATGCCGTGGAACAGCGTCGACGACGCCACTTCGCCCATCATGAACGAGGTGAAGATTACTGCGAGCGGATAGCGATCGATCGCGCGGTTGTAACCGGTCCAGTAGCGGCCGCCATTGTGGTAGAGCCAGCCGATATTGTTGAGCGCGACGCGCTGCAGCTCGCTGGTGGGCGTGAAGTCCTGCGGCCCGTTCGGCACGAGGCGCTGGATGACTCGCTGGCAGGTCTCCTCGTGATTGGTCTCGTCGCGGGTGATCGAGAAGAAGCATTTGCGGACCGGGTCCTCCTCGTGCATCTCCCACGCATGAATCGTCGCGCGCGCAAACACCGCCGGTCCCGAGGAATCAAAATTCGAGAGCAGCGCCCACCAGTACATGATCGCGACCTTCTCGTCGTCGCTCCACGCTTCGGGCGACAGCTCGCTCCAGTTGATATCGGCAGGGTTGAAGCCCTCGCGCTTGGCGCGCTCGTAGATCTCGGCGAGTTTCGGCGTCTCGCATCGCCATTCGATCGGAAAGATGTTGGGCTGAGGAACGGCGGGCGCCTCGACCAGGCCGTCCTTCGGAATATCGAATTCGCTCATTGCGTCGGTCTCCTGATCTAATCTACCTACCGTTCGGTTGATTTGTCAAAGCCGCCGGCGAGCCCTCGCTTCCATCCCGTCGAAGGCCATTCGGGATACGGCTGCGGCCACCTCGAGCGCGTCCAGCTCGCCGCCCGGCCGGTACCATTCGGTAATCGAGTTGAGCATCCCGAACAGCAGCCGCGTCGCCAGTCGCGGCTCGACGTCTGCACGCAGATCGCCCTGGCGCTGTGCACTGCGCATTACCCTGGCAATCAGATGGTCGAACGCGCGCCTGCGCTCCATGAGCCGCCGCTCAACGGGGGTATTCCCGCGCACGCGCAGCAGCAGCGCCACCTCGGGCAGTTGATCGACGGTGATTTCGATCGTGCGATGGACGATATACTTGAGGCGCGCCGACGCGCGGCCCCGCTTCGCCGGACGCTCGTCGAGCACTGCGAACAGCGCGTCGAGCGCGCGCCCCACCCCGCGTGCCAGCAGCTCTTCCTTGCTGCGAACGTGATAGTAGATGCTTGCCTTGGTGATGCCCGCCGCCCGTGCGACGTCGTCGAGCGTGCTGCCGTCATACCCGCGCTCGCGGAACACACCAACAGCCACATCCAGGATCGCGTCGAGGTTGTAGGGCTTGCGCTGCTTCGCCGATGGACGGCCCACGCGTTGATCTCCTCCCGTAGTCCGGCGGTAGTTTGACTGGAAGCGCGCGCCCTTGCCAGTCTCGCGATTGGAGCCGCGCTATAGCGTCCGGGAGAATCGCCGATGAAGTATGCAGTCGCAATCCGCAACATGGGTCCGGAGTCCAATCGCGCCACAATCCGCGCCTGCGCACGAATCGCGGAGCAGGCCGGCTTCGACGCGCTCTTCGTCTCGGATCACTTGTGCATCCCGCCCGACCAGACCGAAGGTTCCGGCGGCCGCTACCTTGATGTGCTCGTGACGCTGGCCTTTCTTGCCGGAGCCACTGACAAGATCCGGCTCGGCGTTTCGGTGCTGGTCGTCCCGTATCGGCCCGCCGTGTTGACCGCGAAGCAGGTCGCGACGATCCAGGAACTATCCGGCGAGCGCATGATCCTTGGTATCGGCGTCGGATGGATGAAGCCGGAGTTCGACGCGCTCGGCGTTGACATTCGCAAGCGCGGCGCGATCACTGACGAGACCCTAACTGTGCTTCATCACCTATTTGGTGCCGATGTGCCCGGCGCCTACGATGGCCCGCTCGTCAAGTTCCCGTCGTTCGTGTTCCTGCCAAGACCAAAGCGTCCGCCGATCTGGATCGGCGGCAACGGGCCGGCAGCGATGAATCGTGTGCTGAAGTTCGGCGACGGCTGGCATCCGATGCTGCCTGCGCCAGAACTTAAAGCAAAAGTCGAAGAATTACGCGCGCGGGCTCGTGGAGCGGGCCGCGAGCTTCCTGAAATAATCGTGCGCCGAGGACTACGCCTCGACGATACCGCCGCCGCGCGAGCAAAGGTCGCGGCCGAGAATGAAGCGGGCGCGACCTATTTCATCCTGGACCTCGGGCGTTATGCCGACGATCAGTCGTTCGGCAAATCTGTTGAGACCTTCATGACGAAGGTCGCGAGCTAAATCACTTTCTCGCGGCGGAGTGACTCCAGTTCGCTCGCGCTGACGCCGAGCAGCTCGCGATAGACA
>JBOHWI010000378.1:0-1676 GCA_050736675.1 Binatus sp. (SeqCode) | reverse complement strand
CGCCGTGCGCAACGGCCGCGGCGACGGTCGCGCGCTGCGCCGCCGCTTGCGCGGTTGACTGAGTTGTTCGCGGCGCAACAGCTCGCCAATCGTGCTCGGCGCCGGCCAGCTCTGCAGGGGTGCGCTGAAGCTTAGTCGGGCACGCAGCTTCCTCGGTCCCCAGCTCGGATGCGCCCGGCGCAATCCTATAATGGCTTCGGCCGCGGCCTCGGTTATCGCCCATGGCATCACCGCCGGCGCATGCGAGCGCTCCTTAAGCCCCGCCGGCCCGTACTGCTGGTAGCGCGCCCACCACTTGTACGCCGTCTTGCGGCTGATGCCGAACTCCGCGCACAACTCGCTCACGCTTTCTTCCTCCAGCGTCATTGCCACCATCAATCGTATCTTCTCATCCATCGAACAGATCTCCCGCCACGGCATCGCCTCGCGCCTCCTGCCGTCACATTCAATCTGTTACCCATCCTCCCGGTCTATTCTGTTACCGATCCTGCCGGTCTGTACCCACCCTAACCCTCCCCCGACGAACGGGGAATGAGATGAGACGTGCTCATCCCCGCGATAATCGCGACCGTCCCCCCTCAGCCTTCCGGCGCCAGCATTTTGTCCGCCCGCACCAGCCGGTCGAACTCTTCTCCGCTCAGCAGCTTCAACGCGACCGCCGCCGCGCGCAGCGTGATTCTTTCCGCGTGCGCTTTCTTCGCGACCTTCGCCGCGTTGTCGTAGCCGATATGCGGGCTCAGCGCCGTCACCAGCATCAGCGAATTTTCCACGTTGCGCCGCAGTTGCTCGCGATTCGGCGCGATCCCTTCGACGCAGTACTTGCTGAACGACGCGCACGAATGCGCCAGCAGCATCGTCGAGTGCAAAAAATTGTGGATGATGAGCGGTTTGAAAACGTTGAGCTCGAAATTCCCCTGCGACCCCGCCATCGCGATCGCCACGTCGTTGCCGATCGCCTGGATACACACCATCGTCATCGCCTCGCTCTGCGTCGGGTTCACCTTGCCCGGCATGATCGACGAGCCCGGCTCGTTCTCCGGCAGGATCAGTTCGCCGAGCCCGGTGCGCGGCCCCGATCCCATCCAGCGAATGTCGTTGGCGATTTTCATTAGCGATACCGCCAGCGTCTTGAGCGCTCCAGAAGCCGCTACCAGCGCGTCGTGCGCCGCCAGCGCCGCAAACTTGTTCGGCGCCGACTTGAACGGCAGCCCCGTGTAATCCGCGATTTTTCTCGCCACCCGCTCCGCAAACTCGCGATGCGTATTCAGGCCCGTGCCGACCGCCGTCCCGCCGATCGCCAGCTCGAGCAGGTCGGGCAGCGCCGCCTCGAGTCGCTTCAAGTCATAGTCGAGCTGCGCGACGTAGCCGGAAAATTCCTGGCCGAGCGTCAGCGGCACCGCATCCATCAGGTGGGTGCGGCCGATTTTGACGATGCCGGCGAATTCCTCGGTCTTGGCCTGCAACGCGTCGCGCAGCTTGCGCACCGACGGTATCAGCAGGTTGACGATCTCCTCGGCGGCCGCGATATGCATCGCGGTCGGAAAGGTGTCGTTGGAGGACTGCGACATATTGACGTCATCGTTGGGATGGATCGGCTTCTTGGAGCCCATCTTGCCGCCGGCCAGTTCGATCGCGCGGTTGGAGATGACTTCGTTGGCGTTCATGTTGGTCTGAGT
>JBOHWI010000377.1:0-9437 GCA_050736675.1 Binatus sp. (SeqCode) | reverse complement strand
GATCTAGGCTGCACTTTCGGCCCGCTTTCGGTCGGCTACAGTCGCGATCCGCTCATGGTGTTTGAAAACCCGAAAAGCACTAAGGCCATTCTGCCGCACGCAATCGTCAAGGCGATGCCCGACAAATCCCCAATGACTCCGTTTGTTGTCCGCTCGATTTGCGATCAGCTTGAAATCGATCCAGCAGAGTTCGGTTTCCAGTTTCCGTAGAAGTGTCTTAATTTCCCGCTGCGAGTGTCTGAATCACGCCGGTACCCAGCCTCTGGGCGCGCTATCCGACTCGCGTGAAAGATTGCTATTGAGATTTTACGATTCACACAAAATACCGCGCGACTAGATGCGCGCAGGAGAAAGGCAATGGGCAGAATCCAGGGGAAAGTGGCAGTGATTACGGGCGCCGCCAGCGGGATGGGCCGGGCGACGGCGCTCCGCTTCGCCAAGGAAGGCGCGAGCGTGGTGCTTACCGATTTGAACGCGCAGGGAGGCGAGACCGCAGTTGCGGAATGCGCCGCGGCGGGCGGACGCGCGGTCTTTCAGCGCACCGACGTGACCAGCGAGGCGGATATCAAGTCCGCGGTCGGACGCGCGGTCAAAGAATTCGGGCGGCTCGACATCATGTTCAATAATGCGGGCGTCGCGGGCGCGGTCGGGCCGATCGAGAAAGTCGAGTCGGCCGACTGGGACCGCACGATCGCCGTGCTGCTGCGCGCCGCGTTCCTGGGCATGAAGTATTCGATCCCTGAGATGCGCAAGGCGGGCGGCGGATCGATCATCTCGACGGCCTCGGTCGCCGGGCTGCGCGGCGTCGGCTATCTGGCCGCATACAGCGCCGCGAAGGCGGCGGTCGTAAATCTGACGCAGGCAGTCGCGATCGAAGTCGGGCACGACAAGATTCGCGTCAACTGCATCTGTCCGGGCGGCGTCAACACGCCGCTGATCCATCGTGGAGTTCCCGGCGGCGAGGAACCCTCGGAAAAGAACATGGCTCGCATGCAGCCGATACCGCGCGCGGGAAACCCCAACGACATCGCCAGCATGGCGTTGTTCCTCGCGAGCGACGAAGCGGACTGGATCAGCGGCACTGCAATGGTCGTCGATGGCGGCATCAACACCGGCAACGCGCGCTTTCGCCTGGCAGGCCTGCCGGACAGCGGCTTCTCCGGCCCGTCGTTTGAGATGTGATTGCGAAATGTGATCGGCGCCATTACCGGCTTCGAGTCGCGGTCTGATAGTTACATTGATGCGGTCTCACGCGCGCTGCGTGCCATCGTAATTTTTAAGCAAAAGGAAATCTGAAATGGACAGGCTGAAAGGCAAAGTGGCGGTTATCACCGGCGCGGCGAGCGGGATTGGGCGCGCGACCGCGATCAAGTTTGCAGGCGAAGGCGCGGCTGTAGTAATCGCGGACCTAAACGTCGAGGGCGGCGAGTCGGCGGTACGCGACTGCAAGGAAAACGCCGGGCGCGCGGTCTTCCAAAAGGCTGACGTCTCGGCCGGAAGCGGAAATCAAGGCGCTCATCGCGCGCGCCATCAAGGAGTTCGGCCGCCTCGACATCATCTACAACAACGCCGGAATCGGCGGCGCGGTCGGACCGCTCGAGCAGATCTCGGTCGAGGATTGGGACAAGAGCCAGGCGGTTCTGTTGCGGGGCGTGTTCCTGGGGATGAAGCATGCGGCGCCAGAAATGCGCAAAGTCGGGGGCGGCTCGATTATCTCGACGGCGTCCGTCGCGGGCATCCGCGGTTTCGCGTCGCTGCACGCCTACTGCGCAGCCAAGGCCGGCGTGGTGAATCTGACGCGATCGGCGGCGATGGAATTCGCCAAGGACAAAATCCGCGTCAACTGCATCTGCCCCGGAGGAATCAACACGCCGATCTTGCATCGCAATCAACCCGGCGTGAAAGAAGTGATGGAACAATGGATGGCGAAGGCGCAGCCGATCCCGCGAGCGGGTCATCCGGAGGATATCGCCGGGATGGCGCTCTATCTCGCCAGCGACGATTCGGAATTCGTCACCGGACAGGCGATGGTCGTGGACGGCGGACTGACAATCGGCAGCCAGTTCAATCCGGACGGCGGGGCTCGCGCGCAGGGGGTGACTCCGCCGCGCAGCTTCATGGGTCCGTCGTATCAGGAATGAAGGTGGTGCGGCAGAACCTAACACCCTAGCCCTCTTTCCTTAACGGAAAGGAGGAACAGACATATTATTGCCGCGAGTAGCCGGGGAGGCGCGCTTGCATCGCGTTGGGATATTCGACGTGTAGCGCGCTGGCTTTGTCGAGCGCCGCGAGCTCGGCGGCCTCGAGGCGGAATCCGAGCGCGCCTAGGTTCTGCTCGTTCTGATCCTCGGTTCGCGCGCCGTAAATCACCGAGCTGACGCCGGGCTGCTGATTGACCCAGGCTAACGCGACCTGCGAGATCGCGCGGCCGCGTTCCTTGGCGATGTGCTCGACCGCTTCGAGCGTTTTGTAATTGCGGTCGTCGGCGAGCCGATTCCACAAATCCATTTTGGCGAGACGGCTATCCTCGGGCGGGCGCTGACCCGAACGGTACTTGCCGGTCAGGAACCCGCCACCGAGCGGACTCCAGGGGATGACGCCGACGCTCTCATAGCGGCACAGCGGCAGAATCTCGCGTTCGATCTCGCGTGAGATCAGGCTGTACTGGGGCTGCAAGCAGTCAAACCGCGCGAAATCGTGTTTATCGCTGACCCACAGACTCTTCATGAGTTGCCACGCAGTGAAATTCGACGCGCCGATATATCTGACTTTGCCATGACGCACGAGGTCGTCGAGCGCGCGCATGGTCTCTTCGATCGGCGTTTCGAAGTCCCAGGAATGCACCTGGTAAAGATCGATGTAATCCATCTTGAGGCGGCGCAGACTGGCCTCGACTTCCGCCATGATGTGCCCGCGCGAGAGGCCGATTTGATTGGGGCCGACCGGTTTGCCCATGAAAATATTCGCATTGAAGCGGACTTTTGTCGCGACAATCAGATCTTTTCTCCGTTCGCCGACAATTCGCCCGAGAATTTCCTCGGACGCGCCGGCCGCATAGACGTTGGCAGTATCGAGAAAATTACCGCCGACTTCGATGAAGCGGTCGAGGATTTTTCCCGCCGTTTTTTCATCGGTTTCGCGTCCGAACGTCATACATCCAAGGCAAAGTTCCGAAACTTTGAGCCCGGTCCCGCCTAATCGCCGATATTCCATTGGCTTTTTCCTATCCTCCATAACCGACTTTAGCCGGACCGGCGGCGAGTGCAAATCAAAATTTTTCGGGGTTGAATAATCACCGAAGTGAATCGTCTCAATAAATGGGTGCGAACGGCTCTGGCACCCGGCCGGTTGGCTTGACTCCTCCCAGCCAACCGGATTCCGTCCGCAGCGTACGCGGACGGCCGCTACGAACAGGCGGGCATTGGAGAGTCCCCCCCCTCTTCAAATGCCCGCCATTTTTTTGTCTTGAGAGCAACTCCTGAATTTTGTTCGCCAACCACAGCCTAACTTGACACGGCGCGGCGGCATCAGTCATAGCTCATGGCTTGATGTTGTCGCGGTGGCTTAGATGGCTGGTGGTCGCGCCGGTTTTGTTGTTCGTCCTGGGAGCAATTCAACTCAGCAGTTGTAGCAGTAGCGGCAGCACAACATCGACGGCGACCCCGAGTCCCGGCTTTTCGCTGCAATCCATTACGATCGCAGAGGGACCGCAGCCTACGCCAACATTCTTTCCGACCTCGACCGCCAGCAAAACTCCCAAGCCGACCCCGACCGCGACGTTGACGCCGCGTCCGGCGGCAAGCGTCACCTGTGTCGCGACCACCGCGCCCAGCGCGGCGCCGAGTCCCGTCCAGTTCAACGCGATCGGTACATTCACGAAGAAGTCCAAGATCCAGTACGAGGACATCACGACGTCGGATCAAACGCTTTGGACCTCGACTGACAATACCGTCCTGCTTGCGCCTGCTCCCGGCGCGGAGGGCGGCACCTACACGACCGGGTTTCAGGGATGCGTATGCATCCTGGCCAGCAGTTCCGGCGTGAGCAGCCAGTTCGTCGGAGTCAACGTGGTCGGCGACGTTGTCACCTGCGGTTCGTGCACGCCATGCCCGACTTTGGTCCCCACCGCGACACCGACGCCGAAGGTACGAGTGCCGGCGGCGTCGAGTACGCCGGCCGTATCGACAGCGGCATCGGAGCGTAGTGCGGGAATCCTGCTGTGGACCTTCGATCCTGGATCGGAGTTGCGCGGGCGAATCGCGACCGGCGCTGACGGCTCGATCTATTTCATCACGCGCGACGGGGTGCTGCACGGGCTGAATTCCAGCGGCAAGGAAGTAATGCGCCGCGATGCGGACGGATCGTCGGCGGCGGTGTTGCCCGACGGGACCGTGGTCGCGATGACGTCCGGGACGGAGCTGGGAGCAATCGGAACGGACGGCGCGGCGCTGTGGAATCTGGAGATTGGCGAGAGCGACGGGCCGCTCGCGGTGACCGATCGCGCGATTTACACGTCGGCGGGAGGCGACGGCGACCTGGTGTCAGTCAGCAGGTCCGGAACGCTGAACTGGCGCGTGAATGTTGGGCGGGTAACCAGCGCCGCAACGACGGCGGACGGAGTCGTGGCGGGAACATCGCGCGGCGCAGTCACGGCGCTCGCGGCGGACGGCGCCGTGGTCTGGACGTTCCAGCCTGACGGCGGTTTTTCGGGATCGGTAGCTTATGCCGACGACGTAGTTTACGCGGGCTCGGCCGGCGGCGGCGTGTATGCGATCGACTCGCGCAGCGGCAATCCGTTGTGGCACGTCAACCCCGCGCATGCGGTGACGGCGGGACCGGCGGTCGCTCCGTCAGGGGTAATTTTCGCCGGTGCCGACACGCTCTACGGCGTCTCCGCCGACGGGCAGCTCCGATGGAAAGATCCGACGCTGAAACCGGGGAACGCCGGAGTGATCGCACTCGGCTACGACGGCGTGTTCGACGCAGCAGCGGGAGATGTGGGCGCGGTGCTGACGGGCGACGGCAGCAACGTGTGGACGTCGCGCAGCTTCGGCAAGATCACGACGGCGGCATCGTCAGCGTCGGGGGTGCTGTACGTCGGGACGTCGACGGGCCGCATCTTCGCGGTCAGGTAGGCAAGGCTTGGGCAGGCGCTTGACCGCGCGCCGCTAATTAGCGTGACAATAGAAGCATGAGCGCCATCGACATCATCAAGCGCCGGCTCAAGGAAGACCGCATTCCCGAGACTCCCGAAGAAATCGGACAAAAGAAAAAGCGGCCGCGCGAGGTCGCGTTCATGGACGTGAACCTGTGCTTCCCGTGCGGCAAGTGCCCCGAGTTCTGCCCCGTGCAATGTATCGAGTATCTGGCAGCCGGCACGCTGCCTGGCCGCGGCGTGCAGCCGGTGCAGGATCGCTTCCAGGAATGCATCGGGTGCTACATCTGCGTCGAGGTATGTGCACTGCTGACGGATTACGACGCTATCAGGATGTACGACAGCAAGCTGGTCGAGGAGGTGCTGGGCGTGAAGATCACGGACACGCCTCCGCCGGAGCCGATCCCGGCGCAGCCCTACGAAGAATATTTTTCGGAAGGCGGCGAGTATCGGCACGTCGGCAAAGGCTCGCGCATCCGCGAGAAGATGACGGCGGAAGAGCGCGCAATCTTCGCGCGCGAACGCGTGCGGGGCTAGCCCGTGGCGACGGGCGGCGCAGTGGACGTGCAGGTGGCGCGCTCGAGATGCTCGCGGTGAGCGCTTGAGCGGCATAGAAGGACACGCCGTTATGCAAAGGCCTCTTCCGTTCGGTGCTCAGTCTGTCCTGGAGAGCGTGTGAAGAATTCGTTTCTGGATGCAGCAACATCTTTTCATTCTGTCCCCCTTTCCTTTGGAAAGGAGGATAGGGGGATAGGACGGTCACACGACTGCCGACGGAAATGTGAAACCCATCGCGGGTTTCACATTCAATCAATGATCTACCCTTTCCCCGCGCGCCACACCTCCGGCTTCTTGCCGGTGGTCATTTCGGCCAGCGACGTCAGCTCGACGCGATCGGGCGTAATTAGCATCAGGCCGAAGTCCTTCGACTCGGGGCCGCCGGGCCAGAATTGCGCGAGATCGTAGTCGAAGATCTTACCGTTCCAGATTCTTTTTTTTTCGGCGACGTCCTCGACGAACTTCGCCTTGCCGGTGACCGTCAGGTGAACCATCTCGGCGCTGATCTGGTAGAAGAGCTCGACCTTGGGATTGTTTTGGATGTGACGGGCCTTGGCCGACGCGCGTCCGGTCGCGACCCACACTCGCTCGCCCTCGAAAGCCGGATGCACGACGCGGACCTTCGGCTGCAATCCGACGGCGGTCGCCAGATATGCCCACGTCGCCTTTGCGGCTACGGCATGGACCCTGTCCCAAAATTTTGAATCGCTCATCCGAAGACCTCCCGAACCTGTTTCGTAACACGGCGGCCGCCGGTTTGACACTGCGCGGTTTTCCGAACTAGGTTCAAAGTTCGGCACGGAGAGAAGCGATGGAACGCCAAGCCCGCCGCGCGCAAGTGCTGCGCCATGCCAAGCGCATCTTTGCACGCAAGGGATATCACAGGACCAATGTCGCGGACATCATCGCCCGCGCCCGCATCGCGCGCGGAACGTTCTATCTTTATTTTCAGAACAAAAAAGACCTGTTCGAAGAATTGCTCGAACAAGTGGTCAGCGAGCTGACGCAGCGGATTCAACGGCTGCGCCCGGGACCGGGAGAGCCCGACCCCGTCGATCAATTGCGCGCGAACCTGACGCGCGTGTTGACTTACGTGCTGGCCGAGCGCGAACTCACCGACATCCTGCTGAACCATTCGACCGGATTCGACCGCGAGCTTGACGACAAGATCCAGAATTTCTACGACCGCATCGCGGCGCTGATTAAACGCTCGCTCGATCTCGGAATCGAGATGAACCTGGTGCGCAACTCGGACACGCGCGCGGTCTCGTACGCAATCCTTGGCGGCATCAAGGAAGTGATCGGGATGCTCTCGCGGAGCAACGACACGGACATCGCGGCGCTGGCCGAGGAGATTTTGCAGTTCGGACTGAGCGGAGTCGCGCGGCCCGAGCTATTGAAATTCGTGCGGGTGCGAGGCGAAAGTGGGCGCGATCCGGGTCCGGGCGACGGCTCTTTTTTTGGCCCCAGCTAGACTGACATGTCAGTTTACCAGCACAAGAAATCGTCCAAGCCCCACGCGCCCGAGGCCGTCATGCGCCGCGCGGCATTCTACGATCTCGACGGTACCCTGGTCGATCTGAACCTGGTGCATGCGGCAATTTTCACGCTCGCCAACGTCGGCGAATGGAGTGGACGCGTCGCGTACCTGCTCGGCTTCGCCGCGCGAATCCCGCGTCTGTATGTCGCCGAGCAGCGCGACCGGCGCTTGCTGAACACCGAGCTGTTCGAGGCGTTCAAGGGCGTCTCGCGCGACCGGCTTTTTTCACTGGGCGAGGAATATTGCGAGCGAATCCTGGTCGGCCACCTGTTCCCGCGTGCGGTGGAATTGATCGAAGCTAATCGCGCGGCAGGAATCGAGCCGGTGCTCGTCACAGGATCGCCGGACTTCATCGTGGCGCCGCTCGCGCGTCATCTAGGAATCGCGGATTTCGCCGCGAATCGATTTGGATTCAGCCGCGGCCGTGCAACCGGCCGACTCGCCGAACCCGTGATGGCGGGAGACGAGAAAGCGGTGTGGTGCGCCGATTACGCCGCCGCGCACGACTTCGACTTGGTGGACTGCTGGGGTTACGCCGACTCGCACTACGACACCGCATTTCTCGCCGCGGTAGGACATCCAGTCGCCGTCAATCCCGACCGTCGATTGCGGGCCGCCGCGCACAGCCGGCAATGGCCTGTGATCCATTTCGAGAAGGCCACTGATTCGGAACTGAACGATCATTTTGACGACCGTCGGGACTTAATCCCTGACAGTGAAAAAACGCGAGGCTCGGATGGCGCGGCTTGAAGCAAAACTCAAGGAACTGAAGACCGCCGAGTTGCGGCATGAGGTCGGCGCGCGCAGCGAGCTGGTCGTCAAGGTGAATCGACGGTCGGAGCGCCGCGTCATCCCGTACGGCGAGGAATTTCTGTTCGAGAAGCTGCCGGTCGGCACGCGGGTGATCTATCCGCCGCCGCCGATGGAGCCGGTCGCCGACGCCGACCAGGCGATTCGCTACGCCCTCCTCCATCCGGAGAATCAGGACCCGTTGTTCGCGCAGCTAAGTCCGAACATGCGCGTGACGATCGCGATCGACGACATCAGCCTGCCGCTGCCGCAGATGCGCCGGCCCGACCTTCGCGAGCGGATGCTCAACCAGGTGCTGCAGACGCTGGCCGACTACGGGGTTGACGACGTTCATCTCGTGATCGCGACGTCGTTGCACCGCCGGATGACCGAAGCAGAGATTCGCCGCATCGTCGGCGAGCGCGCATTCAAGCAGTACTGGCCCGACCGGCTGTACAACTTCGACGCCGAGAATCGCGCCGAGCTGGCGATGCTGGGCAAGACGGAGCTTGGCGAGGAAGTATGGCTGTCGCGGCGCGCGGCGGAATCCGACCTGCTCATTTATTTGAACATCAACCTGGTGCCGATGGATGGCGGGCACAAGTCGGTCGCCGTCGGGCTCGCGCCGTACCAGAGCCTGCGGCATCACCACAACGTCGGGACACTGCGCGATTCGCATTCGTACATGGACCCGACGCGTTCGGCGCTGCATCGGTCGTCGGACCGGATGGGCAAGCTGATTCACGAGTCGGTCAACATTTTTCAAATCGAGACCGCGGTGAACACGCGGATGTACGGCGGGATGCTCGATTTCCTGCACAAGAACGAGGATCAGTTCACCGACTGGGACCGCACGCGGCTGAAGGGCTTTCAGTGGTCGATGCGCAATATGCCCGCCGAGATGCGGCGCACCGTGCTGCACAACTACGCTGCCCCGTACGGCATGATCGGAGTGTGGGCTGGAGACACGGAAGCGGTGCATCAGAAGGCGCTCGCGCGAGTGTTCCAGCAATACGCGGTGCCGGTGAAGGGTCAGGCCGACATTTTAATTGTCGGCGTGCCGTACATCTGTCCGTACAACGTCAACTCGATCATGAATCCCGTTCTCGTGCAGTGCACCGGCCTCGGCTACCTGTTCAACATGTATCGGAACAAGCCGCTGGTGCGCGAAGGCGGTACCATGATCGTCTGTCACCCGCTGCGCGACGAATTTCATCCCGAGCATCATCCGAGTTACATCGAGTTTTTCCATCGATGCCTCGCGGAGACGACCGACGCGGTCGAACTCGAGAAAACTTTCGAGCGCGAGTTCGCGCGCAACCCGACCTACATACATATGTACCGCTACGGCAATGCGTACCACGGCGTGCATCCGTTCTACATGTGGTACTGGGG
>JBOHWI010000376.1:0-6188 GCA_050736675.1 Binatus sp. (SeqCode) | reverse complement strand
GACCTCTCCTTCGGAAAAGGAGAGGGTACAGGACAGAGCCTCGCGCACCCACCGCGATGCTCGCGCAGCTACTCCCCCTTCAACCGCGGATCGTCATCCGGCACGCAAATCGAATACGAGTACCGCTGAACGTAAACATTGCCGCTGTCGCTCTTCTCCGCGTCGATCACCGTCGCCCGATAATTCTCGCAGCTCTCCAGCGACGAGAAATGATCGCCCTGCTCCCACTCCGACAACGGCGTCTCCCGCTGCAACCCCCGCCGCGCACAATCGATAGAAGGCGCCACCAGGATCCAGCCGCTCACGACGATCGCCCCAAGATGCCCAATCTTCATCAACTCGCTTATCGCGATAATCCCGCCCGCCCGCAACCCGATTGACCCCTTCCCGCACGGGAAGGGGGAACCGGGTTTTTTCATTTTCAGTGGGTGCAGAGCCTGTCCTGAGCGAAGCCGAAGGAGGTCACCCCTGCCCAAGGAAGTGTGAAACCCACCGCGGGTTTCACATACAATCAAGTTCCCAAGTTCCATGTACGCCGCCGACACGATCGTAGCGCCCGCCACCGCGCCGGGAATCGGCGCCGTCGCGATCGTCCGCCTCTCCGGCCCCCGCGCATTCGATATCCTCGACGTGATCTTCCGCCCCGCGCATGCCGCCGAGCGCACGCCGCGCATGATGCGCCTGGGCGACGTCATCGACCCCGCCACCGGCGCGCGCATCGATCGCGCGCTCGCCATCGCGATGCCCCATCCTGCGAGCCTGACCGGCGAGGACGTCGCCGAAATCCAATGTCACGGCGGGCCGTTCGTCGTCCGCCGCATCGTGTCGCTCGCGATTGAAGCGGGCGCGCGCCTTGCTGAAAAAGGCGAATTCACACGCCGCGCATTTCTGAACGGACGCATCGATCTCGCCGAGGCCGAAGCGGTTGCGGATATCGTCGCCGCGCGCAGCGATTCCGCCCTGGCGAATGCATTGTCGCAACTCTCCGGTGCGCTCTCGGCCCGGGTCGCCGAGCTTCGCGCGCAGGTCATCGCGATTCGCGCGCATCTCGAAGTCGAAATAGATTTCTCCGACGAGGACATTCGCCTCCCCTCGCGGCGCGAGGTCGCCGCCGAAATCGAGCGTCTCATCGCCAACGTCGCAGTTCTGCACGACAGCTTCGCGCGCGGCCTGCTGATGCGCGAGGGCGTGCGCGCGACTATCGTTGGCAAGCCCAACGCCGGCAAATCGTCCCTGATGAACCTGCTGCTCGGCGCCGATCGCGCCATCGTCACCGCCGTCGCCGGCACCACCCGCGACGTGATCGAAGACTCGGTGCAGCTCGGCCCGTACGCGCTGGTCCTCAACGACACCGCCGGCGTCCGCGAATCGACCGACGAGGTCGAGCGGATCGGAATCGAGCGCACGCGCCGCTCGGCGCACGAAGCGGACCTGCTGATCGCGATATTCGACGCGTCGCGCCCGCTCGACCCCGCCGACCTCGACGTGGTTCGTCTGGCATCCGACCGCCCCGGCCTCGCAATCTTGAACAAGCGCGATCTACGGCCGATGATTTCAGCCTCCGATCTCCGCGAGCAAGGCGTCGCGATTCCAATTCTCACGCTCTCCGCAATCAACCTTGACGAAGCAGTCCCTCTCCGCGCCGAACTAACCAAGGTGATCGCCGCCCTGGTCTCCGGTGCCTCGCCCGTCCTTTCCGATGCCTCGCCCGTTATTTCACGGGAGAGGTCAGGTGAGGGTTCCGCGACGCCACCCACGGCTTCTAACAACGACCAAATCGCGATCTCCCGCGCGCGCCATCGCGACGCGCTCGCGACAGCTCTGGAAACCCTCAAGAACGCCCGCCTCTCCGCTCTCTCTCTGATGCCTCCGGAAATCGTCGCCGTCGACATAATGGCCGCCGCCGCCGCGCTCGGCTCGATCACCGGCGAAGTCACCGGCGAAGACATCCTCGACGCAATCTTCCGCGACTTCTGCATCGGCAAGTAGGCGGCGCGCGTACTACTACTGTAGTTGAGCTTTCCTCCTTCGGTGTGGCCGGCGCATGCCGACTCTTTGCGCGATACGCTCCGTCGGTTCATAATCGCTGATTCGCCATGAACTACGACGTCATCATCGTCGGCGCCGGCCACGCCGGCATCGAAGCTGCGCTCGCCGCGGCGCGGATGGGCGCGAGCACGCTGATGCTCACGCTCAACCTCGACCATATTGGCCAGATGTCCTGCAACCCCGCCATTGGCGGGATTGGCAAGGGACACCTGGTCCGCGAGATCGACGCGCTCGGCGGCGAGATGGCCCTGGCAGCCGACGAAACCGGAATCCAGTTCCGATTTCTGAACACGCGCAAGGGGCCGGCCGTTCGCGCCCGCCGCGCGCAGGCCGACAAAGCCGCGTATCGCGCGCGCAGCAAGCGGGTGCTCGAGCGCACCGCCAACTTGCAGGTGCGACAGGCCAGCGTCGAGCGCCTGAGCGTCGAGG
This sequence comes from Binatus sp. (SeqCode), assembly GCA_050736675.1. Classification (GTDB taxonomy): domain Bacteria; phylum Desulfobacterota; class Binatia; order Binatales; family Binataceae; genus Binatus. Next base: position 3,710 of record JBOHWI010000376.1, on the reverse strand, counting down.
ACGGGGGGCAGGGGCGCCCGCCCCACTGTCGCGGCGTCGAGTCGCAAATCGGCGAGGTGTTCGAGGCGCCGACTGTCATCCTCACCACCGGCACGTTTCTCAAAGGCCTCGTCCATATCGGGATGAAGAATTACTCTGCGGGCCGCGCCGGCGATTTCGCCGCGATGGGTCTGAGCGAGCATCTCGCGCAGTTGGGCTTTCGCATCGGCCGGCTCAAGACCGGCACCTGCCCGCGGCTTGACGCGCGCACGATCGACTACTCCACGTTGGAGATCCAGCCCGGCGACGAGCCGCCGCCGCCGTTCTCGTTCCGCACCGCGCGCATCGCGCAGGAACAGATTCCCTGCCATCTGACTTTCACCAACGGGCGCACCCACGAGATAATCCGCGGCGGTATCGACCGCTCGCCGATGTACTCCGGCGTGATCCAGAGCAAGGGCCCCCGCTATTGCCCGTCGGTCGAGGACAAGGTGATGCGCTTTCGGGACAAGGAGCGCCACCAGATTTTCCTCGAGCCCGAGGGCCGCGACACGGTCGAGGTTTATCCCAACGGCTTGTCCACCAGCCTGCCGCTCGACGTGCAGCTCGCGATGGTCCGTTCGATCGCCGGGCTCGAGCAGGCCGAGATAATGCGCCCGGGCTACGCGATCGAGTACGATTTCTCGGACCCCAGGCAATTGACGCCGTCACTCGAGACCAAGCTGGTGCGCGGGCTGTACTTCGCCGGGCAAATCAACGGGACGACCGGCTATGAGGAAGCGGGCGCGCAGGGGCTGATCGCGGGAATCAACGCGGCGCTGAAGGTTCGCGGCGAGCCGGCGCTGATCCTGCGGCGCGACCAGGCTTATATCGGCGTGATGATCGACGACCTGGTGACGCGCGGGATCGGCGGCGAGCCGTACCGGATGTTCACCTCGCGCGCCGAGTATCGGCTGCTGCTGCGCGAGGATAATGCGGACCGGCGGCTGTCGTCGATTGGCGAGCGCCTTGGCTTGCTCGACGCGTCCGCGGGCGCGCGGGTCCGCGCCAAGACCGAAGCCGTGCGCGGCGAGATCGAACGCCTGAAGCTGGCGCTGATTCCGGCGTCCGACGAGGTCAATGCTACGCTCGTATCACATGGCTCGACGCCGATCGCGAATCCGGTGCGCGCGATCGAGCTGCTCAAGCGGCCGGAAGTCGGCTACGACGCGCTGATGAAGATGGGTGGCGGCGAGTCGACCCTGAACCTCGATGAAGCCGCCGAGCTCGAGACCGAAATCAAGTACGAAGGCTACGTGCGTCGGCAGGCCGACGCGGTCGAGCGGTTCGCGCGGCTGGAGGATACAACGATACCGGACTGGGTGGATTTCAAAGGCGTGATGGGCCTGTCGACCGAGGTCTGCGAGAGACTGTCGGCCGTGCGGCCGCAGTCGCTGGGGCAGGCGGCGCGGATGCCGGGAATCACCCCGGCGGCAATCTCGATTCTGGCGGTCCATATCAAGAGCCGGCGCGACCGCAACGCCCGCGCCATCTGAGCACAGCCCGAGACGTTTCACGACGTTTCACGAGAAACATTTTGATAAGATGACTCAATGACAACAGTATCTTATGATTTTGAGGCATCCGGGTCACGTGAAACGTAAGAGCCTCGCGAAGGCACCCAGGAAAGCGAAGGCAAAGCCGTCGCCCAAGAGGAAAAAGGTCCTTACGCCGGAGCAGGTCGCCTGCGAAGTGCGCGCGCAGCTCGCACCCGCGATTGCGCCGCTCGGCGTGATCGCCAACACGGTCCAATTCCTCAACCGGATAGAGCGGATGGCGGCGACGCTCGCCGTGTGGGGGCCGAAGATTAATCTCACGGCGCATCCGCGCGAGCCGGACGAGATCGTGTTCCACGTCTTCGACAGCATTATCCCGGTGTCGATTGCCGCCAGCGCGAGGATTCTTCGCCTCGACCGGGTGCATCGCGTGCTCGATATCGGCAGCGGCGCGGGCTTTCCCGGGCTGGTCCTTGCGGCCGCGATCAACGCGCACGTGACGCTGGTCGAGGCACGGCGCAAGCGCGCGACTTATCTGAGCGAGGCTGCGATCGAGATGGGGCTGCAGAACGTCCGAGTCGAATGCGCCCGCGCAGAGTCGCTGGACCTGCATGAGACCTTCGACCTCGTGACGTCGAGAGCGGTCGGGGATCCGATCGGGCTAATCGAGATCGCGGGCAAGGCGCTCCATCGTGAGGGTGGGGTGTTGATGCTGTACCTGGCCGCCGATCAGAGACCGGACGACAAGACGGACTCCGCAGCAGCGTCGGCGGGCCTCGTCGATGGGATCGTCTCGGCGTACGACTTGCGCCACGGCAAGCAGGTGATGCGCCGTGCGGCCGCGACCTGGACCCGGCGATAACGCTTCACGTGAAAGCAGGGACGACCCCTGCACCCGGTGAAAAGAGCGTAGTGCTACGTTTCACGTGAAACGTTCCTGCTAGAAAATCTTGATAATTCAAGTGCTTGCGTGAATGTGATCGCGCGATTTGACCTTTTCCGATCACGGGGATTTAATGGTTTCGGAACGTTTCACGTGAAACGTCTGTGCGCGGTTCGGGTCGAGTTCTCATTTGCGTGATGGCAGGGGCAATCCCTGCAGGGCAGGTCGTGGGGCGGGTAATCGCAATAGCGAATCAGAAAGGCGGCGTGGGCAAGACCACGACGGCTATCAATCTGGCGGTCGCGCTGGCCGAATCCGATCGGCGCGTCCTGCTCGTCGACCTCGATCCGCAGGGCAATGCTACCTCCGGAATCAGCACGCCCGAGGAGGTTGCCGCAGCGCGCGGCGCGGGCAAGACTATCTACCAGGCGCTGGTCGGCGGTCTGGCGATAGTAGAAATTCTCAGGCAGGTGCGGCCGAGCTTGTCGCTGGCGCCGGCGGGGGACGACCTGGTCGGCGCCGAGATCGAGCTGGTGACGATGGAGGGGCGCGAGCGACGCTTGCGAGCGCTTCTGGAGCCAGTCAGGCATGAATATAACTATGTTCTAATTGACACGCCACCGTCGCTTGGAATTCTCACCTTGAATGCGTTGGTCGCGGCGGATTCCGTGCTGGTGCCGATGCAATGCGAGTACTACGCGCTCGAAGGTCTTCGCGCGCTGCTCGGCACGATCAACAAGGTCAAGGCAGCGATCCGGCCCGGACTCGAGATCGAAGGCCTGGTGCTCACGATGTTCGACTCGCGCAATCGGCTCAGCCATGAAATCTCCGACGAGGTGCGAAAGCATTTTCCTGAAAAAGTTTTTCGCAGCGTGATTCCACGCAGCGTGCGGATGTCGGAAAGCCCGAGTCATGGGCTGTCGGTGCTCGAGTACGGGCCGAAGTCGGCGGGCGCGGAGAGCTACCGCGCGCTGGCGGCGGAGATCGTGGAGCTGGGGGAGAAGCGGAGTTGAACGAAGGAACTTTATTTAATGTGAAACCCGCGGTGGGTTTCACGCTTCCTTCGGCAGGGGTGACCCCTGCACCCGGCGATAGGACGAAGATGCGGCCTGACGGCCTGTTAGAACTTGTGGAGCAGAGGCAGAATCTTGAATCGCGCGCGAAAGATGCGCGCTGAATAAGGACCCTCACCTTCGATCCGCTCCCTGGCAGGGAGAGGGGAAGAGAGCACAGAGGATAGACGACGATGATCAGGAAACCATTGGGACGCGGGCTGGATGCGCTGATTGGGAATGCGGCGGCGGAGATCGTTG
>JBOHWI010000375.1:0-8660 GCA_050736675.1 Binatus sp. (SeqCode) | reverse complement strand
GCGCTTGAGCGACTCGGGCAGCGCGGATTTGAGCTGTTCTTCCGCGTCGAAGGCGAGATGCGCCTTGCCGGCCGCGCTACAATGGAGAGGCAGCGTGATACCGATGGGAGGAGTGATACGCACGGCGCGATCTTCGGCCTCGGCCGCTTCGAGCGGGACGACGCCGTCGCGCCGGACGATCGCGACGTAGGCGCTTTCGCGGCATTTGCGAGCGACGTCGGCGAGGATGGGGCGCGCTTGCCTGACGAGGCCCATATGATGGATGTATCGGCGACCGAGGTGCAGGCACTTGATGCCGAGGCGATAATTCTCGGTGGCTTTGTTTTGCTCTATGTAACCGCGCGCTTCGAGCGTCGCGAGCAGCCGGAAGACGTTGTTCTTATGCAGCTTGAGACGCTTGGACAGTTCCGTAACTCCCAGTTCATCGACTTCCCCGAAGAACTGTTCGAGCACATCGAGCGAGTGCGAGACGGATTGGATGACGTAGTTGGTTTTGTCGCGTCGGACCATTGGTGTTTCGATTACCACGCCGGCGGTTCGCAAGCTTCGTTGGGCGCGGTTTGTAAAAGTGTTTTACTTTAGACGACCCGCTCGAAGTCTGTCAACGACGCGCCAAATATTATCGCAAGATCGCTCTAAATAGCTGATATTTCAAGATAAAACTAACCCATCAGCAAGGGCCTCAAAACAGGATTTCAGCCATGCCCAAACAACTTCCCGCCGATTTCTTCAGGCGCGTCGATGACGACGGTGATGAGGTATTTTACTCGGTCCCGCGCCTCGTTACGCATATCGACGACGGCGCGATCGCGAAGGTCGGCGAGGTTTACGCGCAAATCCTGCCGCAAGGCGGCGCGATCCTCGACCTGATGAGCAGTTGGCGGTCGCATCTGCCGGCGCATATCCGGCCGTCGCGAGTGGTCGGGCTCGGGATGAATCGCGAGGAGATGGAAAACAATCCAGCGCTGACCGAGGTCGTCGTGCACAATCTCAATCGCGCGCCGCGGATGCCGTTTGCCGAGGCCGAGTTCGACGGGGCGGTGGTGACGGTTTCGGTGCAATACCTGACGCGGCCTCTGGAGACGTTCGCCGAAGTGGCGCGCGTGCTGAAGCCGGGCGCACCGTTCGTCGCGACGTTTTCGAACCGGATGTTCCCGACCAAGGCGGTGGCGATTTGGCAGAGCCTTGACGACTACGACCACGGCAAGCTGGTCGGCAGCTACTTTATGGAGAGCGGCGGGTTTGAGAATATAGATTTTATCGATCGCAGCGCGCCGACCGCGGCGCCGTCGGATCCGATCTGGGCGGTCGTCGGGTACAGGACACGCGAGGAAAAGAGTTGATTAAGAATCGCGGCATGCGTCATCTGGCGCTCAAGGTTTCCGACCTCGAGCGGGCGAAGGACTTCTACATTCGCGTGTTCGGGATGAAAACGGTGTGGCAGCCCGACGCGGACAACGCCTACCTCAGTTCGGGCTGCGACAACGTCGCGCTGCATCGCGGCGAGAGTGAAAAATCGGCGGACGACGCGCAGCGCCTCGACCATCTCGGGTTTATCGTGCCGACGATCGCCGACGTCGAGGCGGGATACGCGTGGGCGAAGAGCGCGGGCGTCGAGATCGTGCACGAGCTCAAGCGTCACCGCGACGGCTCGGTGTCGTTCTATATTCGCGATCCCGACGGCAACGTGATCCAGGCGCTCTACGAACCGACGATCAGTCCGCTTTTTCAGTAAAATGCCACCTTGCTATTCGACGGGCGCGCAGTCCGCACAGGAGGAAGAAATCATGCTCAAGGGGCGCGCGACCGCTGAGGCTACGGCAGCATACGCGAGCCGGTTCCCCGAGCTGCCGGGAAATTTCCGGCCGGCGCTCGGTGTGTCGGTTTCATCGATCGGAATCGGCACTTACCTGGGCGAGCCGGACGATGAGACCGATCGCGCTTACGGAGAAGCGATAAAGGCGAGTCTGCGCGGCGGGATCAATCTGATCGACACGGCGGTGAACTACCGCTTCCAGCGCAGCGAACGGAATATCGGGGTGGCGCTGAGCGAGCTGGCCGCGGCGGGAGAAATCGCGCGCGAGCAGTTCGTCGTCGCGACCAAGGGCGGTTACATCACGTTTGATGGCGCGGTGCCGGTCAATCCGCGCGCGTGGTTCGAAGAGCACTACGTGCAGACGGGAATCGTGGCGCCCGCCGATTTGGTGGATGGCTCGCATTGCATGACGCCGAAGTACATCGGCGCGATGCTTGAGTTGTCGCGCAACAATCTCAACCTCGAGACGATCGACATCTACTACATTCACAATCCCGAGACGCAGCTCGAAGCGATCGAGCGCAAAGAGTTCCTTAAACGGATCGCGACAATTTTCGAGTTCCTCGAAGGCGCGGTGGCGAGCGGAAAGATCGGCGTTTACGGGGCCGCGACGTGGAACGGGTTTCGCGCGGCGCCAACCGAGCGCGGATGGCTTTCGCTCGACGAGCTGATGCGAGTCGCGCGCGAAGTCGCAGGCGACGCGCATCATTTTCGCGCCATCCAGTTGCCGTACAACCTCGCGATGCCGGAGGCGGTCACTCGCTCGAATCAGTTCGTGCATGCCGGCAAAGCGACGACGCTTGCCGCGGCGAAGGCCTTCGGAATCGCGGTTTGCGCGAGCGCGACGCTGCTGCAAGGGCAGCTATCGCGCGGGCTGCCGCCGATCGTGGCGAACGCGTTCGGCGGCTTCACGACGGATGCGCAGCGATCGATCCAGTTCAGCCGCTCGACGCCGGGTGTTGATGTGGCGCTGGTCGGAATGAAGTCGGTCGAGCACGTTCGCGACACGCTGGAGACCGCGCGCAAGCCGCCGGCGACGGTCGAGGAGCTGATGCGATTGTTCCAGCAGGGGGAAGAGAAGTAGCAGCGGCGAATATTCAATTTCCAAACAGGCTGTCGAGGCGGAACGAATAGCCGAGGCCGAAGAAATGATCGACCGAGCTGCGGTTGAGCCCGAAGCCGGCCTGGAAGTCGAGTTGTTGGGTGTTAGTGAACCTCCACTGGCCGAGCATGTCCAGCAGGTGCATCGGGCGTTGATGGTCGTAGCTCCCGCCGTATTCAAAATTCATATTGGCGGACGAACCGAATTGCTTCCCCAGCGAAACGGATGGGCTAAAAGTCGGATTCCTTTCTGATTCGCTTGGGAACCAACTCAAGGTAAACGTACCGCCGACCGACCATCCGTCCGGAAGATCGTAAGACCACGGCGCCTGGATGTATGGTTGGTAGCCGCGGCCCGAGATTCTGTGATCGCCGCTTGGAAAGCCGAGGCCGGCCGTCGCGGACATATCGATCCCGAACGGGAGCGGAAGCTGGCGCTTGAGCGAAACGACGACGTCGGAAAAACCGGAGGGCTGGGAGCCGTTAATCGCGCCGGCATAGTTGGGCACGGTGATCAGAAATTCGGTGCAGTTAGCGATGCCGAGGCGAAGTTCCGTGCTGCTTCCGCTCAGAATATTCGCCCCCTGGTTAACCATCCAGTCGATGCCGCTCTCGGCCTGAAAACTTCCATAGGGAACTACCGTGCTGGAATTTGTGACGCCGGGGCGGTCGGTGTTGATCGCGTCGCTGCGGGTAGGGCAGTCCGCAAGGGTCTGCCCCGCGTTGGACAGCACGATGCAAACAAGGGCCGTCGAGAGCGCGGAGCGGAGAGCGTCGGTCACGGAATTTTTCGAACTGCGCAGAACCCTCACCTAACCTCTCCCGTGAAATAACGGGCGAGGGACCGGAGAGCAAACTGGCGAGGATTAGTGAATTCGCAGGGGCTCGACAAGTTCGCCGAGTTGATTCGTACCAGGGGTTGAGCCACCGAACGGGCGGCTAATAACTCTTGCGTTCACGGGTTGCGCAGGTGGGTCGCGACTGAAAGAATGCACCGGTTGCCGCCCGTCAATTGTGGCGGCCTCTACCTGCCGATGCGCCGCGTCGAGACATTCTTCATCGTTATCGCAATCGCGTTTTACGCCTGGTTCCTGACGCATTACGGGCCGGGGCAGGTGCTTGGCTACGTGCGGATGGCGGGCTGGGGTCTGGCGCTGACAATCTCGCTGGAGTCGCTGTCGCGAATCGCGAACACGGTCGGCTGGCGGGTCACGATCGAGGATTATCCACCGAAGCTCCGCTTCGTCGAGCTGTTTGCCGCGCGAATTGGCGGCGAAGCGGTCGACTATACGACGCCGTCGGCGCAGCTCGGGGGGCAGTTCGTGATGGCGGTGGACGTGAGCGACAAATTACGGCTGCCGGTAGGGCTGGGGACGGTGATCGTCGCGTCGCTGGCGGAAGCGGTCGGGCAGATCGTGTTCGTATCGATGGCACTGGTGATTTCGCTGCGCCTGATACCGGTAGCCGCCGATCTGTACTGGTCCATCGTCGGCGGATTCGCGTTCGCGGTAGCGCTTGCCGGCGGCTTCTTCTTCGTGCAGATGAAGCGGCCGTTCTCACACCTGTGGCGCGCGGCGACCAAGCTGGATATCAAAAGAGTCAGCACCGACAAAATCCGCGAATCCGCCGATGAGGCCGACGCGGTGCTGCTCGACTTTTACGCGCGCCATCGCATCCGGCTTCTCGCGTCGTGCCTTTTCTACGCGGTGGCGTGGAGTCTGGGGCCGCTGGAAATTTATATCCTGCTGCGACTGCTGCATCAGCCGGCGTCGGTGCAAGTCGTGCTGCTGGTCGAGGCGGTTGGACTGCTGATCGAACGCGCGACGTTTTTGATTCCGGCCAAGCTGGTCAGCCAGGAGGGCGGCAAGGCGCTGATTCTGGGGATGCTCGGTTATCCGCCGGGAATAGGCTTCGCGGTGGGGTTTCTGCGGCGAATCAAGGAAATGGTATGGGTATTGTTCGGGCTGTTGGCCCTGACGATACATCGAATGGTCGTGCAGCAGCGCGGTGATACGAAGGGCGCCGCCGCGGCGGGACGCGACTCTGTGATTAAAATGCAACGAGCACAAGGAGAGCAATCGCTATGAGGAAATTAACCGCCCTGGTTGCGGGAATGACGCTCGCAATGACCGCGCTGCCGGCGGCCGCCGGGGTCGTCATCACGCAGAAACAGCACGTGACAAGCGGAACCAACTCTCGCGACGCCGAGCAGACGATTTCGGTGCAGGGCAACAAGCAGAAGATGATGACCGAGCGGCACACGATCATCACCGATCTGGACAAGGGAAAGATGTACGTGCTCGATCCGCAGGCGAAGACCTACTTCGAGATCGAGTTCCCACCCAAGGGTCAGATGGCGGCGATGATGGCGGCGAGCACCAACGCGGCCATGAACTTCAAGAAGACCGGCACCACGCGCGAGGTCGCGGGCTACAAGTGCACCGACTACGACGGTGGCGGTCACATGATGCAGGGCGACTACACGGTCAAGGAATGTTTCTCGACCGCCGCGCCCGGCGCCGAGGAGTTTGCGGCCTTCGAGAAAAGTATGGCGGACAAGCTCAAGAGCGCGGGCACCACTGAGGCCAAAGGCGAGATTCCAGGCGGTGTGCCGCTCGCGCTGGACTCGTCGATGAAGATGGGGAAGGTCAATATTCCGGGGATGGCGCCGGAGCAGGCGGCCAAGATTAACGAGATGGTGGCGAAGCGCCCGCCGGTCGTGACCAGCACCCAGGTCGAGAAGATCGAATCGAAGAAGCTGGCGGACAGCGATTTCGTAGTTCCCTCGGACTACACCAAGCGGGAATTGCCGGGACCGGGGTCGATGAAGATAGGGCCGGGCGCAATGAAGAAGATGTCGCCGGGGGCAATGAAAATTGCGCCGCCCGCGGGCGCGCCCGCAGCAGGAGCGTCGCCGGCGGCCCAATAAGCCGGAGTTAGCTGAGCACGAACTAGAGCGGGGTCCGTCGGGGCCCGGCTCGTCGTTTCAATTCGGCGAAAAACTACATCGTGGCGGACGCTGACGCATCCTGCTTGGGCGCGTTGAGCGCGGCGCACGCGTCCCAAATCCATTTGGCCGTCGAAAGTTCGTCCTCGGCGAATAGGCGCAAGGCTTCTTTGGTCGAGAGATCGTCCTTCAAAAGCTCGGCGAACTCGCAGATCGGTTTGATCGCATCCTCGGGTTTGCCGACGCGCGAGGTGAAGCTGAGCAGTTTTTCGTTGTCGGGAATCGACGGGTTGCCGAAGTAGGCGGTGAACTTGCGCCCGTCTTCGGTGGCGGTCGCGCGCGCTTCGCCGCCGAGTTCCGCCAGGCGCTGCGCAAAAATCCGCGAATGATATGCTTCGCGCTCGGCGACCATGCGAATGCCGGTGCGGATGCAATCCGTCGTGCAGACTTCCGCCCACGCCGCGAATGCTTCGCCGCCGTTGGCTTCGCCCGCGCGAACCTTGTCGAGAAAGCTGACGACGGCGGCGCGCTCCGATTTGTAGCTGCGGCCGAAAGCCTTGAAGCCGCCGCCGCCATTGCCGTTGGTGGTCGGCATGCCGGCTTCGAGCCACGCCATCTCGCCCTCGAACGTTGCCTGGGAAATGATTCCGCTGCGGTAGGCTCGCAGCAGTTGTTTGAATTCAAAGTCACGGCTCATCGGACGTACCTCCGTTCTCATTAAACGAGCGTTCAGTGCGTTGAAAGCGAAAGCATAAGGCGGCGTCCGCAGAGTTGTCAATTGTGGATTTTTTGCCGGCCGCGCGCTGGCTTCGACGCGACTATTGCCGCAATATTTTTTCGAGGTGCACGCGGTGAGTGAAATCAAGCACAACGTCGTCAGGACCAATGGCATCAAGATGCACGTGGCGGAAACCGGCGAGGGCTTTCCGGTGGTCTTTTGCCACGGCTTTCCCGAGATGTGGTACTCGTGGCGGCATCAGATGAAGGCGCTGGCCGAGGCGGGCTTTCGCGCGATCGCGCCCGACCAGCGCGGCTACGGCGAGACTGAAGCGCCCGAGCCGATCGACGCGTACACGCAGCGCAAGCTGGTCGGCGACATTGTCGGCATGCTCGACGCGCTCGGAATCGGCAAGTGCGTGATCGTCGGTCACGATTGGGGCGGCATGGTCGCGTGGAATACCGCGCTGATGGCGCGTGACAGCGTCGAGCGGGTGATCGGCGTCAACACGCCTTTCATCCCGCGCTCGCCGATCAAACCCACGGACGCGATGCGTGCGATGGCGGCCGGCGGGTTCCATTACATTCTCTATTTTCAAACTCCCGGCGTGGCGGAGGCGGAACTCGAGCGCGACGTAGCCCGCTCGCTGCGCGGGTTTTACCAGGACCCGCCGGAAATCGATCCGACCGAGATTCGCAAATCGGTGCCGGGCGTCTTCGGACCGGCAGGCGGCGGACTGCTCGATCGATTTGCTGATCGCCCGCATGGGAAATTTCTGACCGACAAGGACTTCGAAGTGTTCGTGAACGCCTTCAGGAAGAGCGGTTTTCGCGGCGGCCTGAACTGGTATCGATGTATCGATCGCAACTGGGCGGAGAGCGCCGGACAGACCGATCGCGTCGAGCAGCACGCGCTGATGATCACCGCCGAGCGCGACGTCGTGCTGCGCCCCGAGATGGCCGAAGGCATGAACACCTGGGTGCCGAACCTGCGCAAGACCGTGCTGGTCAAGGGTTCGGGCCATTGGACGCAGCAGGAAAAGCCGGCCGAGGTGAACGCGGCCATTCTCGATTTTATTTCCGATCTAAAGAAGTAGGGCGCTATTCCAGCGGCGGCGGCGAAACGTATTCGCCGTGTTTCAGAATCAGGTACTGGCGATCGGGATCGTTGCAGACGGTGTCGGTTTGCACTATGCGCGCGCCGTCGGGAGCGTATTGCAAGATGTAGGACTTGCGAACGCCGGTAGTGATGTTGGGGCCGGTGCGATGCGGCATCAGCGACGAGAATACAACGACGTTGCCGGCGCGCACCGGAACCGCGAGCGCCTCGGCGCCGTCTTCTTCCCGGCACACAAAACCAAGCTTCGACGCGCGATGCGCGAGCGTCCCGCGCAGGTGGCCGCGCGGAATTACCCACGGGCATCCGTTGTCGAGTGTCGCGTCGTTGAGCGCGATCCAGCAGGTCAGGTACGCCTGCGGCTCGATGTAGGTGTAGCCGTTGTCCTGATGCCACGGGAACGGTTTCGGATACTCCGGCTTCTTGTACACGGCCTGGTCCCAGTAAAGACGCACGTCGGGGCCGATGACGTCATGGCAGAGATCCTGAAAGACGCGGCTCGCCGAGAAATCGCGCAGCGCCCGCGACAGCTTGACGAGATGCACGGTGAAGGTGATGCCGTCGGCCTTCGCGATGCCCATCCGGCCGTCCGGCTGCGAGCGCAGGAATTCCTCGGCCTTGGCCTCGAAGGGATCGATCGCGTCGCGGACGCGCTCGACGGTCGCTCGCTCGATTGCGTTCTCGAGCACGAAGAATCCGCGCTCGTTGAACGACCGCGCCTGCTCCTCAGTGATCAGGCGAAACGGCCCATGCACCGGCGTCCAGCTGAAGCTGTGATTGAGGGGATGCAGTGCAGGGACAGTGTCGGTCGTCGATGAGACGAAACTCACGGCTCTGGGACCTCCAAGTCCCGACAGATTTTGCGAACCAATTGTTCCTTGATTTCGCGATGCCTGGGCACGCTCGATGATTTCCCCACTTGTCGATTTACGAAGATCGAGTGCGCACCACCCTCTCGAAGG